>JASFSF010000122.1:0-7049 GCA_050114555.1 Ignavibacteria bacterium | reverse complement strand
CCAGCACTCTCGAAGACCTAATGGCCAAATCTGAGAAAACCCTGATGTTTAAAATCATCAATAATGAGATTTATATTCTAAATGATAAGCGAGAAGTTATATATCCTGCTGGTAAATCCGTTGATGATGATAATGCTAAATTTGCAGTTTACAGTATTTCAGTGATCACTGAACTACTTGCAGATGGGAATCAGTCATCGACACAAGTGGAACAGAGAAGTGAAGTACTAAGTATTACTAATGGAAGTCAGACATTAGAAATGTCGGGCTGGTGTCCACCAATCTGCAACTAAAATATAACTTCTATTTTATAAATATTCAGATAAAATGGCTTAGGAAATACTCATAGATATAGTGTTGATTGATTAATTAGGTATAATAGTACAATAGATATGTATAATATGAGCACAAATTATATATTAATAGCCATCCAAGATTAGTCAACATAAATTTTCACAGAAGTAACAAAATACAACAGGTTCTATTAAATAAATTTCTCCATTATCAGGGTTTAAACCAGTCAAAATTTCTATCGACCGATCATAAATTAAGATTTGAAATGTTATCTAAATTGTTTTAATTTCTTAAAATTAAAATGTATAATTTATCCAAACATTTGTATCTACACAGATGGATATAGCATATCTTATAGCTAACGCATCAGTAATTGCCTGGTTGTTACCTATTTTAAGACAATTCAAGAGCAAATTGTTCTATTTTTTTTTGATATTAGGTTTGCTGGATCCTCTTAATCGGCTTATTGCCACTTATCTGAATCTTTTTCAACCCGGGATTATATTTTCAATCGGTTCATTGTTACTATTCTTCTCAATTGAGAATACAATTCAAGATCTTCTTAAAAACTGGATAATTAATTTATCATTGTTGGCCGGTTGCATAATTTCGATGCTAATAATTCCAAAATTAGAAATACTTGTGGCCTTGATACAGATATTAATATTATACAAATTTATTAAGATTGTTGTTATTAAGTTGCATAATCAAGGCGAATTCAATTTATTCTACCTCGTTTTAATATTCTACGAAATTTCAGCCATTTTTAATTTAATTCTGCTTTCAATTGGAACCCCTGCAAATGTGGTAGTATTTGTTTCAACTATTACTTTTCAAATTCTTGTTGCTATATTCTTTACAATATTTAGGGAGGACAGTAAAAGATTGGCATTTCAAGTAAAAGTTGCTAAATAAAATCTACCTGTAGGTTTGCTATTATTCCACAGTTAATTAAAATTAGGACAGGTTATTTCATAACAGAAATCAAGCCAAGATAAAAATCTGTTAGTACTTGTACTAATCAATTTTACCTTCAGGTGAAAAATCATTAGTAAGCCTTCTAATGACTGTTTCCTTTCAAAATCATATTATTACACCTGAAATTGTTTTAAATCTTTGATATAAAGTTTTACAATTAAATAGCGTAATAATTTGGAGGAGCAGAAAAAATAATGATTGACAAGTGGGCTGATTATTTAATATCGGCGGTAAGATACGAAGACCATTTTAACAGAAAATCAATTTCCCACTGTAAAGTTCATCCTGATAATGGCGACTCTGTTGGTGATGGAACAACATGGTCTAAAGATGAAATAATGGAAGCATTAATGAAAGGTTATACATTTAACACAATTTCAAAAGATGATAGAGGTAAGTGGAAACGCGGAATTAATGTTTTTTTGTTGATGTCCAACGAAATTTACTTGAACACAGACGGTAGAATAAACGAGGATTATCTGTTAAATACGCCTGAGTTCTAAGGAATTTTCTTAGCCGGGGGACCGGCAGTGAAATAGGGGGAGCCGGTAAAATAAACCACTAGGAAATAAGCTAACCCCTGGGGGAGGTTAGCTTATTCCTTTATTCCAAAAGTATTCTTATCAGAATGAACCTTAAATTGAACCATTTTCTGTCGGATTTTTTTTATTAACTCAAAATTTAATCCCTCTAATTTTACCGATTCTCCATGGTTAAGTATTTTTCCGGTTTTTTCAGCAACAAATCCTGCAACAGTATTATATTCTTCTGAATCAGGAAGTGAATGAGAAAAGGTTTCGTTGAAATCATCAACATTCATTGCACCGAGTATACAGAATGTCCCATCCGCCAATCTGCTGAATTCGCTTATCTCCACCTTTGTTCTATTTTTTATTTCACCAACAATTTCTTCAAGGACATCTTCCAGGGTAACAATTCCCTCGGTTCCGCCATATTCATCTGTTACTATAACCAGTCTTTCACCAATTTGCTGCATTTCTTTTAAAACTTCCGAAATAGGTTTTGTTTCCGGAACAAAATGAGTCGGGCGAAGATATTGTTTAGCCATTAGCGGCTGTCCGGTAGTGTGCTGTCTAAGCATATCCTTGGTATGAATAACACCAATAATATTATCTGGTGTTTCTTTGTAAGCAGGTATAAGTGAGTGACCCGAATCAATAATCTTTTTTATAATTAAATCGTTGTCATCATTTAAATCTACTGCAATCATTTCAGTTCTTGGTACCATAACTTCGTTTGCTTTAAGATCGTTAAATTCAAGAATATTTTCTATTATTTCCTGTTCAGATTCATCAATTGCACCTGATTTAACTCCATCGGAAATAATTTCAAGTATTTCATCTTCAGATGGTCTGAATTGTGAAAAACTTGTTTTCTCCTTAATTGGCATTAATAGCAAATTACTGATAAATGTTAAAGCTCTAACCGGAATTTTCATCAGTATTGAAATCTCTGAAAGAATTTTTACAGATTTTATTGCTATGAGTGATGAGTATTTAAATCCAATTGCTTTCGGAATTAATAGACTAAACACGACAACCAGCGAAGTAATTAATATTAGTGTTATAATTAATCCGATCAAGTAATTACCACGCAGGTTATTATTCAGAAAGTAAATACTTATCAGGATTTTAATTCCTGTCGCCGTACTTGTGATAATACACGTAGTGTGAAGAATTTTAAGCGAACCAAAAAAAGATTCGGGATCTTCCTGAATACGTTCAAAATATTGAACGGATTTATTTTTCTGTTCCTTCAACTTATCAATTTTATTTTCACCAATTGATGATATGGCAACTTCAGCTGCTTCCAAAAATCCGGCTGAAATAATAAAGAATAGGAATATTATAATCTCAATAATATAGTTGTTCATCCGTGTGATTTATAGTACAAGCATCTATAAATCAATAAATCCTTTCATATTGTTTCTAAAATATGGAGATAAAGATAATGTTTAATGAAATCATTTACATAAGATGTAATTGAAGATGATATTATTTTTAGGTAAACTGACAAAAACAATTAAAGTTATTTAAGTAGTTCAATGAATCCGGCACAGATAAAAATACTTGATAAACAATCGCTTTTTATTAAATGGGAAGATAATTCGGAATCCAGAATATCTTTAAAATACCTCCGTGATGAATGTCCTTGCGCAGGCTGTAAAGGAGAAACAATTTTATTAAAAACATATCGTCCGCCTGCTCCAAAGGTGAACACCCCGGGCAGATATGAAATAAAAAATATCGAAACGGTTGGAGGTTATGCTATTCAGCTTAGCTGGATGGATGGGCATAACACAGGAATATACAGTTGGTCATACCTGATTGAACTGGATAATGGACAGGAACAAGGTAAGGGGCAGGATTACAAACCACTCTTATGATATCAAAGAATGAATTAAAATATTTCGCTTCACTACTGCAAAAAAAATATCGTTTAAGTGAAAATAAATTTATAGCTGAGGGTCGAAAAACTGTACTCGAAGGCGTAAAAAGTAACTATGACTGCAAAGTAATCTTAATTACTGAGAAGTTCCAGGAGAAGGAAAAGAAATGTCTTTCTGCTTTGAAATCTTCCAGGCTGAAAATCCAAAGAATAAAATCTGCCGATTTCAGGAGATTATCCGACACCAAATCACCTGAGGGAATTGCTGCAATATTTTACAAGAGCAGTACCAAACCTGTGTTAAAAAAAATTAAAGATTCAATTATTGTTTACCTCGAGGATATTTCTGATCCGGGAAATGTTGGTACAATCATTCGCAATTGCGATTGGTTCGGAATCAAAACGGTTATTCTAAGTGATAACTGCGCCGAGGTGTTTAATCCTAAATCTATACGTGCATCAACAGGATCGATATTTCACATTAATACCTATGAAGATATCTCGCTTTCGGTTTTAATAGATTCAATGAAAAATGATTACAAGTTTGTTTGTGCGGATAAGAAGGGACATGATATATTCAAATATAGTCAAAGTACTAAGACTGTTCTATTTTTATCAAATGAATCTGATGGGCCATCAAAGGATTTGCTCTCCGTTGTCGACGAAATTGTTACCATTCCAGGGAAAGGAAAAGCCGAGTCGCTCAATGTGGCTTCATCTTCCGCAGTTCTTCTAGCCGAAATGACAAAGCAATAACATCACACTTTTCTGTTTCCTGAAATTTGTACAACAACATCCCGGTTCCGGGAACGGTTATCGAAATCAACATATATTATTTGCTGCCACGTACCCAGTAGTAAATTTCCATTGACGAAAGGAATTGTGAGTGAAGAACCTTGAATTGCAGCTCTCACATGAGAATGCCCATTCCCGTCATGCCAGGTATTATCATGTTCATAGTTAATATCTATTGGTGCTATCTTATTAAAAAATTGAGGATAGTCTTTTAATAGTCCCGGTTCAAATTCAATCGTGGTTATCCCTGCTGTCGATCCGCCCGCAAAAACTATTACATTGCCCTCATCAAATCCAGCTTTGCCGACCAATTTACTTACCTGGCTTGTAATATCAACAATATCGCAATTACCCCTTGTTTTAATACTAAATGAATGTGTCTCTAACTCCATTTTCATCTATCCGTTAAATCATTAAAAATACATTAGATTTAATATAATCAGAATGAATAAAATATTTCAAAAAACTTAAATTTTGGCCTCTTTTTTAATTGATTGTAATCATAACGACAACTAATTTTGAACTGTCAAATTAATAGATTTTTTAACAAAGATGTGGAAAACAGAATGACGTCAGAGGATTTTATAAAGTTAGAAGATAAGTATGGTGCACATAACTATCATCCGCTCGAAGTCGTGATAGACAGAGCAAAAGGTGTTTGGGTATGGGATGTTGAAGGAAAAAAATATCTTGATTTTCTTTCAGCGTACTCTGCTGTTAACCAGGGACATTGTCATAGAAAAATAATTAATGCTTTAACCGAACAGGCAAACAAACTTACTTTAACATCGCGTGCATTTTATAACAGTGTATTGGGTGAGTATGAAAAATTTATCACTGAATACTTTGGCTACGACAAAGTTCTTCCGATGAATACGGGAGTCGAAGGAGATGAAACTGCTATCAAGCTTGCCCGCAAATGGGCGTATGAAGTTAAAGGAATAGAAAAGTACAATGCAAAAATTATTTTCTGTGAAGGTAATTTCCATGGCAGAACAATGTCGGCCGTTTCAGCTTCAACCGATCCTGAATGCAGGGATGGATTTGGACCTTACCTGCCCGGTTTTGAAATAATTCCGTTCAATGATATTGATGCTCTGACAAAAGCACTTGAAGATCCAAATGTTGCTGCTTTTTTAGTCGAACCGATTCAAGGCGAAGCAGGTGTTTTCGTTCCGGATAAAGGTTACTTAAAAAAAGCTCATGAGTTGTGCAAAGCAAAAAATGTTCTTCTCATCTGTGATGAAGTGCAAACCGGATTAGCCAGAACGGGCAAGCTTCTGGCATCGGATCATGACAGCGTTCGTCCGGATATATTGATTCTTGGCAAGGCACTTTCCGGGGGCGTACTTCCTATCTCTGCAGTATTGGCAGATGATGAAATAATGTTGACTATCCAGCCCGGTCAACACGGTTCTACTTTCGGCGGAAATCCGTTAGCGGGCAAAGTAGCAATTGCGGCCTTAGAGGTCATCAAAGAGGAGAATCTTTCTGAGAATGCCGAAAAACTTGGTATTTACTTCAGAACTGAAATGCAAAAGATGGTCAATGATCTGGATATATTAACGTTAGTGAGAGGAAAAGGTTTGTTAAATGCCGTAGTGATTAAGCCTACGACCACCGGAAAGACAGCCTGGGATGTTTGCGTTGAGTTGAAGAATAATGGTGTGCTTGCAAAACCAACTCACGGTGATATTATTAGATTTGCACCGCCATTAGTGATTACAAAGGATGAAATTGATTTTGCTTTAGGAGTTATTAAAAACGTACTTACTCAATTTGAAGTAGAAAATAAACCGTTAGTTGAGGAAACCAGATAACGAACCGGACAATACGAACTAAGTTACAAGGTATCCGCTTACAACTTCTTTTGTTTCCAGAAGAGCATTGCGAAGATTAGGAATGCGTTCTCCAACGCTAACCAGGTCTTCGCTTTTTGCTGATATTTCTATTCCGAAGGCTTCATCACCTACCCTTTGAGCGCCTACTGAATAACTCGCACCCTTAATTGTATGTGCTAAATCAGTCAGATTCTTGAAATCCTTATTTTCCAGCAGTTCATCCAGCAGTGTTATTTTCTGTTCTACATCTTCAATAAAAGATGAGAGAAGATCTTTTTCAAATTCCGGATCATCGCCACTTATTTTTTTTAACCTATCGACGTCGAACAAAGACTTATCTAAATTAGTAACAACTTCTTCAATTACAGGTTGTACATTCTTTACATCGAGCATTTTGTCAATCATATCAATCATATTCTTGGCTATAATTGGTTTTGCTATATATTCATTCATTCCTGCTTGCAAGCACTTTTCCCTGTAACCCATCATGGCGTGCGCAGTAAGTGCAATTATGGGAATATCTTTTTTATCATCTTCGAGTTTTCTTATTTGTGCTGTTGCAGCAAAACCATCGACTTCCGGCATTTGAATGTCCATCAATATAAGGTCGTAATTTTCCCCGACTACAGCTTCAACTGCTTCTTTTCCGTTACTAACCGCGTGAGCTTCGTATCCAGCCGCCTGCAGGATTTTTTGTGATACCTTTTGATTAATGAGATTATCTTCAGCTAA
>JASFSF010000121.1:0-7052 GCA_050114555.1 Ignavibacteria bacterium | reverse complement strand
TACTATATTTAAACCAAAATGATATAAGCAATAAACGAGACTATAAAATGAAAGCAATCAAATATTTTTTAATTCTGATACTTGCAAGCTCTTTCGTATTTATCGCCTGCAGAACGGTTCCTCTTACAGGACGTTCTCAGCTAAGTCTTATACCTAGCAGTGAGATGCTTGCAATGAGTTTCCAGCAGTATGGAGAATTTCTAAATGAAAATCCTGTTAGCAAGAACAAAAAAGAAACCATGATGGTTAAACGTGTTGGTGAAAGAATCCAGTACGCTGTTGAAGAATATATGGCTGAAAACAATCTGTCTGACCTCCTGGAAGGTTACAAGTGGGAATTCAATCTGGTTGAGAATGAACTGGTAAATGCATGGTGTATGCCGGGTGGCAAAGTTGTGGTTTATACCGGAATCTTACCTATTACGCAGAGTGATGAAGGATTGGCCGTTGTACTCGGACACGAAATTGCCCACGCAATTGCCGAACATGGAAACGAAAGAATGAGCCAGGAATTATTGAGAAGTGTCGGTGCTGTTGGTTTGATGGTTGCACTGGATGAAGAACCGGCTCAAACGAAGGCATTATGGATGGGGGTTTACGGTCTCGGCACTCAGGTCGGTATAATGCTTCCATTTTCCCGAACACATGAAAGTGAAGCAGATAAACTCGGATTAATATTTATGGCAATGGCAGGTTATGATCCGCATGAGGCCCCAATTTTTTGGGAACGAATGGCAGCCAACAGTGGCGGAGGCGAGCCACCGGAATTTTTAAGCACTCATCCGTCACACGAGACCCGTATTCAAGATTTAAATTCCTGGATGCCTGAAGCGATGAAATATTATGAGAAATGAAAATTCACAAGTGCGGATGTTCTGCCAACTTTTAATTAATCGTAATAACTATACCTTATTATTTATAACTATCAAAATAAATTAAGGCAAGGCAATTTTTAATTTTTCCCGGACCCGGAGGCACAATTATGAAAAGTCTAAAACTATTTTTCATTGCAATTCTATCAATAATTTTATTCTCTGGCTGTTTAAAAGTAAACACAAAAGTAAATTTCAATAAAGACGGCAGCGGCACTGTTGAAGAAACCGTTTTAATGAGTGATGCCGTTGTGGCTTTGATGAAGGAATTCATGAGTTCATTTCAGGATTCAACAACTACCTCGGAGGAATTTAAACTTTTTAAAGAAAGCGAATTAATAGAAAAATCTCTCGAGTATGGCGAAGGAGTGGAATATGTTTCAGGAGAAGAGATTAAAATAGATGGATGGGAAGGTTACAAAGCAGTCTATTCGTTTGACGACATCAACCAGGTAACTTTATCGACAGATCCTAATGAAAAAATTGAAAGCGGCACCACGGAAGATAAAGAACACTTTACATTCACGTTTACTCCCGGTGTAGTATCAGAATTAATAATAACACGACCTGATATTAATCCTGAAGACATAAACATGGATTCAGAAGTTGAAAGCGAAAGCACACAGCTGGATGATCAAATTATCAAACTGATGGACGGAATGGAGGTTAAGATTTCACTGGAGTTTGAAGAAGATGTTGTTGAAACAAATGCTCAATATGTGGATGGTTCTGAAGTTATCTTATTTGATATCGACTTCGGTAAGTTGCTGAAAAACAAGCAAAGCCTGGAATTACTAAAAAATGATCCGCCGAAAAACCTGGATGATATGAAAGCAATGATGAAAATCGTCCCGGAAATAAAAATTGATCTTCAAAAACCCATTATGATAAAGTTTTAGTTGCCGGTTTAGCGTTGTTCAGTTCTATTTTATTAGTAACAACTATCACTTTTAAATTTATTATCAATTATTTCTCCGTCATTTATCCTGGGTTGATGCTCCCTCCAAAATGTCCCGCGATAATACAAAAGAATTTTTCCCAATTAATCATTAGTTTTCATCTTCTTAATCAATCAAAAATATATAATGCAGACATTTACATATTCATTACTGTTTAAAGTTATTTTCAAATTTGGTAATATTTTCGTTACCATTTTGCTGTTGATATATATCATCCCTCTTGTAGTTCTTATCGATCAGCAAAAATTACTCCTGATCCCGTTGCTCATTTCGCTAATAGTTATCTACATAATTAACAAAACCTACCTGAACTACTACAAAATCATTCCATATAAAATAGAAGCAGATAATGAAAAGATGATTTGCTCTAACTTTTTACTTTCTAAAAAGAATTTTACCATACATTATAGCGATATTGATGAGTTGAACGGGGGAATATTCGACGGCAAAACAAGCGGGGTAATGAAACTGCGAGACGGACGGAACAGGGTTCAAATCGGATTTTCTCATAAAATAAAAAATTCTGAGAAGCTGATATCACTCGTTCTCAGTAAAGTCCCCAAAGAGCAATATAATGCTGTAATCGATCATCTGATGAAAAGACAGGGGAAAAAATCTTCCTCAAAAGAAAAAAATTAAAGTGGTTGTTAAGAAGTTATGAAAATCGCTGTTTTACTTTCCGGCGGTGTCGATAGTTCAGTTGCTCTCAAACTACTAAAAGATGAAGGACATGACTTAGTTGCTTTCTACCTGAAAATATGGTTACAGGACGAGTATTCGTTCTTAGGTGACTGTCCCTGGGAAGAAGATTTGAAATTTGCAAGGGAAGTTTGTGAAGAGGTTAATGTTCCATTGGAAATCTTACCACTCCAAAATGAATACTGGGATACCGTTGTTAATTATACAATTGAGGAAGTAAAAGAAGGGAGAACACCCAATCCCGATATTTTTTGTAACAGTCTTATAAAGTTCGGTCAGTTTTACAGTAAAATTGATAATTCATTCGATAAAGTTGCAAGCGGACATTATGCCAATGTTGAGGAAAGAGACGGTAAGTTTTATTTGTTGCGTTCACCTGATCCTGTTAAGGACCAGACATATTTTCTTGCTTATCTTACGCAAATGCAACTTTCACGTGCTTTATTCCCGATTGGAAATTTTACCAAGTCTCAAATTCGAAAACTTGCCGGCAAATACAATCTCCCCACAAAAGACCGGAAAGACAGCCAGGGGATTTGTTTTTTAGGGCAGGTCAAATTCAAAGAATTTATTAAGCACCATCTTGGTGAAATAGAAGGCGAAATAATTGATATTGATACAAATGAAGTGAAAGGTGTTCATCCTGGATATTACTATTATACAATAGGTCAGAGATCAGGTCTGGGACTTGGGGGCGGACCCTGGTATGTTGTTAATAAAGATATCAAGAAAAACATTGTTTACATATCACGCGAGGATACCGGCACAAGAGAACGGGATTGTTTTGAAGTGGGTAAATTCAACTGGATAAACGAGAATCCCGGTAAAGAAAAACTTACAATAAAGATAAGACATGGTTCTACAACGTACGATTGTTCTTTTAAACAACATTCAAAAAATGCAGGCACTGTAAAGTTGAATAAACCGGATAAAGGAATTGCTCCGGGTCAGTTTGCAGTATTTTATGATGAGGAATTTTGTCTTGGCGGCGGGGTTATTTTATAAAATTTTCGACCAATCAATAATCTGGTTGAAGCGGATTAGTAGTTTTAAGGAGTGTATAATCTTTCGCTGAGACAATGCCAAGTAACTTTTGACAATTGTCACACAAATAAGCATACCTAATACCAATGAATGAATCTATTTTGCAAACCCATGCCGACTCAATTTGCCTGCTACAATGCTGGCAATGAAGTTCTACTGGTTCTTTTTCTAATAATTTAGTCATCATAGGGTTCTGTTCACATATATTAGACTTCACTAATACTAAAAATGTTACCTCAAATAACAACAAAATATAATTTTAACAAAAATATAATCCTGCGCTTTAGATATTAATTAAAAATATAAGATTTTTGCACCCAGTATTCTACGTTTGCACCATTTCTGACTGCCGGTTCCCAAAGAGAACTATATACAGCGTTTATCACCTTATCAATACAGCCTTCACAATCGAGAGAATTTAGAAGAACTTCATGAGCTATAACTTTTCCGCTTTCACTTATTTTTATCGAAAGACTCAGGCGACCATTTAACTGCCCGTCCTTATTATCAGGCAACACCTCGAGCGAAAGCCTTGGGACAGTATTTATGTAAACCTGTTGAATATCTTCAGTATTAGTTTCAACGGAATTATTCTCAGAAAGCGCAACTGCAAGAATTTCAACATCCTCCAGAAGTTCGAATGCTTCAATTTCATCACGTATTTGTAGTATTGGAGGCTTTTTAGGCTGAAGCACATTGGAAGAATTTTGCCTTGTTGGCGGAATAATATCACTCATGATTATTTGTTCACCAACTATAGTTTCGATGCCATCGCTTTTAAAATCCGGGAACAAAACAAATGTTAAGAGGATTATTGTCTCACTTAAAATTAATGATATAAGCAAGTTCCTCTTGTAATGTAATTTCTCAACCGATATCATTATTATTTTCTCCAGTAGATAATTGATTCTTCGGTTGCCTCTTCACCGCTAATATCATCCTCAACAGAAACAGAGACCCGGTATTCTCCGGGATCATAATTGCTCATGTCGATTTGCAAATATACCTGCGTGTTCTTCTCAAAGGATTGATAATTTGTTTCCAGTGTTAGTTCATCATCACCTCCACCCGGATTAAATAAATTGGAGATAGATGTAAATATATCATCCACAAAATTTCCATCTTCAAGCTTTGTTATCGTAATAGTCTGCTTGAAGTTTGTTGCATTATCTGCTTCTTGTTTTAAATTATAAATTTCGTAATAGATAAATAAGTTGTCCTGTTCAGTAAAGGTATTCGTTGGATTAGGTTGAATCTGAAAGTTTTTTCTCCTTATCGATCCGGGATCATCAGGCGATTTGCTAACATTTGTAGCAATAATTATATCACTAAGTGTCAAATCAACATCATTATATTCTTTAATCCGGTAGTTAAAATGATTGCTTGATACAGCAGCATCATTATCTCTTATAACCTCGAAAGCGATTGTACCAGTATCTGGATGCGCACTAATTGTTAAAGTATTGAGCCAGAATTTTTCTTTGCCATCTAACTCCAATACTTTATTATTTTCTAAGTATGTGTACTCGTCTCGTTTTTCACTAATCCTATTAACATCCAGATCAAAGAAAAATAAGCCGCATTCATGTTTGAGTTTATACCTGTTTCTGAATTCAAATCTACCCGATATATCAACAGCATAATTGAGATATACCCGAGTAAGCTTACTGGCCGGATCATCAATATCTTTTAATTGAACAATACTATAGGGTAGAGAAAATACCGGTCCTTTAAACACAGGTTCATAATCTTCAGGTTTTGTTCTCCTTAAGTATTCAGTGTATGTGTAAGTATCGTAATTGTATTGTGAAAAATGTCTCCCAGAATAATTTGGAATACTAAATCTATAATCCCCCGTCCAATAATCGTCGGTAAAGCCGAATTCTTTGTCCTTATATATCCATAGATCCGTCTTTAGCATTAAGGCAGTTCTGCCTCCGGCATTGATATAAGGTCTGAACCTGACACGTTTGAGAGGTTCTCCATATCTGATCAATATCTCTCCTCGGTCTGAATTCCAGCCGTTTACATCCTGATCTTTAACAGAAAATTTAAGGTTTGAATAAGCTACTCTGGAATAATGTTCCAGCAATCTTTCATTATACTCAGTTAAGTAAAGAGGATCTTTTGAATTCCAAAATTTATCCAGGATTGAATCAAGCTTGTTCTCAGCAATCAGTTCTTCATCAAAAAATTGCAATGCGGTGTTTACTTTAAAATCTTCCCTCTCCTGTTCATTCATTAATTCCATAGCTTCAGAATATGAACTCTGACAGGAATCAAAGTTTGCAGTTTTATAATAAAGATATCCCAGGAACAGATGTGCATTTTTGTTTTCAGGTTCAAGCTGAATTACCTTTTTCAAGAGAGGAATGCCCAGTTCCGGCCTGTCAATTTCCTGATAAAGGTAACTTAAGTGTAGGTAGGAATTCGTTCTCAAGGAATCTAATTCTATAGCTTTATTGAAATACTCTTCAGCCAAGATAAAATCATCAATAGCAAAACCATCAAGACTTAGAGGAATGTTCGTTTCATCCTGCCTTACCGATCTGTAAAATTCATAAAATTCCTCTTCACATATTCTGCCCATATTAAAAACAGCTTCAACACATTCCGGATCAATCTCTACTATTTCTTCATAAACATCATATGCCATGCTTCTGTTGAAATATCTCATCAGCTCGGCCATCAGCAACCGGTATTCAATATTCTCAGGATCTTTCCAGATTGCTTTTTGAAGATAATTTCTTGCTCTTGACCTGCTCTTAACTGTGTTTGTTCCATATTCTAATTTTGCCAGCTCATAATACGATGGCGGATATGCATATTCCCTGGCAGAAAATTTCAATAAATTTTTTGCATCCTCATACCTGTTTTCTTTCAATAATAAAAGGGCATCCTGGTGGGAATCATTTACCTGGTTGAGCATTCTTTGCGGGTATATCCCAAAAGTGAAAATAATTGAAACAAGGAATATGATGATAGACAACTTAAGCCTGCCGGGAAATAAAACTTTCCATATCTTTGTCGAAAAATGTAACATCTCGCTCATAAATAGAAAATACTGTTTGTATTCACATATTTCAATGAGTAATTACAGGGTCGGAATTATAAATATAGAATATTATGTAAAATTGCTGAAAATACTGCATTTGAGACAATTTTTATATCATATTTTCTTACTTAATAAGAAGAACAAAAATAGGTAAGATTAGCAACTATTTACTTCTAAATTTTTCAAAATAATAACCCTGGTCATCCAGAGCAGGTTTGTTGTTTTGAATAAATTCTACAATCGACTCAATCGGGATTATTTTCGCAATTCCGTATTTAATATTCGACTGCCTTTTGACAAATACTTCACCATTATAGGGGACTAACGGATTGTACTCATCGGCTGTTTTTCTGGGTGGCGGCCCAAGGAAGTATTCTTCGCTCTCGGGAACCCACTGAACGATCCCAACTAATTCAAAATTCG
>JASFSF010000120.1:0-7056 GCA_050114555.1 Ignavibacteria bacterium | reverse complement strand
AAGCAACCTGGAAATCATCTCAGCTTATTCTACAGGGCATTGTTAATTGTTGCCGTTCTTTATCTTATCAGCCCAACCCAGTTCCCATGGTATTATACGTGGATAGTACCGTTACTTGTCATTCGGCCAAAGATATCTTTACTTCTTTATCCATTGTTTCTTCCCTTATATCAGATTAAGTATCTTTCAGAATACATTGTCTATATTGAACACATTCCAATTCTTCTTCTGTTTATTCTTGAAACAAAGGGAGTAATATGGAAAGATTTTCAACTATATAATGAAAAATTAATGCCCCGGGAATAACCGGTTAAAACTGACAATCTGAAATCGTAATTTATTTTTAAATCCAATTAATTAGTGCAAAAAGTACAACCAATTATGTGGATAAAAGCTTAATTTTGTTGTATAATTAAATTGAATTTGATCAATTCATATAAACATCTGTTGATTATGATTAGCTTATTTTCTCAAAAAATCATTCTACACGGTGTATGCCCGTTTCTATTTTCTGTAATGTTATTTCCCTTTTCAGGTGATTACACATTTAAGCAAATGACTGAGGCCGATGGTCTTTCACAAGGCACAGTTTTTTCAATGTTTCAGGACTCCCAGGGATTCCTGTGGTTTGGAACAATTGAGGGACTAAATCGTTTTGATGGTTATGAATTCAGAGTTTATGTTAACAACCCTAGAGATTCCTCAACAATATCAGATGATTATGTATCAACTATTTTTGAAGACAGTGAGTGTACTCTTTGGGTTGGAACAATTAACGGATATATAAATAAATTTAATAGGAAAACCGAGACGTTTAAGCGCTTTAATGTTGTTGAGTATTTTGAATCTGTAGCAGAATCCGGAGAGGAATACTATGAGTATCCATTGGCATTTTCTCGTAATCACTATTATTCTATCACTTCAATAGTTGAAGATGAAAACAGCTTTCTCTGGATAGGCACATGGGGAAACGGGCTTATCAGGTTCGATAAAAAAAATGAAACTGCCTTGCATTTTTTCAACCTTGCTAACTATCACTTAAGTTTAAGCAACAATCGCGTTATGGATATCCTTATTGATAGTGATAGAACTTTGTGGATAGCTACTTTTGGGGGCGGGCTAAACAGAGTTATATCAAGTCGTTATCCAAAAACTGTTGATGGTGAAGTTTCCAGATACGAGGTGTTATTCTTCTCTTACAAACACGCTAAAAGCAACAGTTATAGTATTAGCGATAATAAGATTATTAATTTGTTTGAGGATAAAGATGAAACAATCTGGATTGGAACCTTTGAAGGAGGTCTGAATAAACTCGATAAGCAGAATAAATCATTACCGCCATCGCAGATTAAATTTAAAAGATACATGCCCCGTGATGGTGATAAAAACAGCTTATGTAATTTTACAGTTATGGATATTGTTCAGGATTATGACGGATACCTCTGGATAGGAACTTTTGGTGGTGGAATCGACAGGATGAATGTCGATCAAGAAACATTTTCTCATTTCTATAAGGGCAAAAGTAATGTCAACTCATTACCGGATAATGAAATTTTGTCACTTCTCGTAGACGATTCTGGAATACTCTGGGTTGGTGCCCTGCTTGGAAGCGGGGTTACAAAGGTTCAACAGATGAATACCAATTTTCAATCTATATCCAAAAGTGATGAAAACTCACCCGGATTGAATGATGAAATTGTATGGACAATACACAGAGACAGTAAGAAAAATTATTGGTTAGGCACATACCGTGGGGGCATTAACTTTATAGATGAATCAAAAACCATCTACAAATCATTTCAATTTGATGAGAACGATCCTCTCAGTATAAGCAGCAACCATGTGAGAGTGATTGAAGATGATAATTTCGATAATCTTTGGGTCGGTACTTATAACGGGGGATTAAATAGGTTTAACACAAAGACAGGTAAAAATACTCGGTTTGAATACGATCCTTACAATGAAAACTCCATTGCATCAAACCAGATTCAGGATATTTTGGTTGAATCGGATACAGTAATCTGGGTCGCAACATTTGGGGGAGGTCTGAATAAACTAAGTTTTAAAACAAATTCTGCAAATGAAAATCCGGTTTTTACAAATTATGTGCATTATTCATCGGATTCTACATCCATTTCTGATAATAGAATTTACTCGCTCTACATTGACTCTAAAAATAACCTATGGGTAGGTACCTATGGGGGGGGATTAAACAAATTCCAGCGTGACTCCGAATCATTTGAATGTTTTCGAAATATTCGTGATGATAAAAAATCACTCAGTGATAATAAAGTTCTATCAATCTTGGAAGATTCAAAGGGATACCTATGGATAGGCACTTCCGGCGGAGGTTTGAACAAATTTGATGTTAAAAGTAAAAAGTTCAGCCGGTTTACAAAAGATGATGGTATAACAACCGGTGTTGTTTACGGTATACTTGAAGATGATTCGGAAAACTTATGGTTCAGCAGCGATGATGGAATATTCAGGCTAGATTCAAAAAGTTCGCGAGTTACACACTTCGGATTAGAAGATGGATTGTTAAGTCTTGAATTTAGCGGCGGCGCTTACTATAAAGATGAGGAAGGAGTGTTATACTTTGGAGGGATAAAAGGAGTAAACTATTTCCATCCCGATAGTATACACACAAATTTATACGTTCCACCAATAGTTATTTCTTCAATTAACCTGTATACCGAAAGGTTAAAGGGTTATGTTGATGAGTTGATTTTGTCACATGATCAAAATTACATTTCGTTCGAATTCTCATCACTCGACTTTACTAATCCGATTGAAAACCACTATGCTTTTAAACTCGAGGGATTAGATGATAGCTGGAGTTATGTAGATGCCGGACATCGAATTGCAAATTATATAAATCTTCCTGCCGGAGAATATTCGTTTCAGGTAAGAGGGACTAATTCTGACGGATTATGGAGCAAAAACGGAGCCTCTGTAAAATTAATCATCACTCCTCCCTTCTGGTTAACCTGGTGGTTTATCACCCTGATGATTATCCTGATTGGCTCTCTATTGTATTACCTGAGCACAATCAAGTTAAAGCAATTACTTGCAATTGAAAAACTAAAAACAAAACTAGCAGCGGATCTGCACGATAACATAGGTGCAAGTCTTACTGAAATTTCAATTCTAAGTGAGGTAGCTGTACACAAATCCGGCAATAATGACACTCATCAAGAACTTGGCAGCATAAGTGACATTTCCCGCCAATTGGTGGATAATATGAGTGATATCGTTTTTGTTGTAAATCCGAAAAGAGATTCGTTGTTTGATCTGATTATAAAATTGAAAGATTCTTACAACGACTTTTTTAACTCTATCGGGATTTCTTTTAAAGTAAATAATATTGATAAAACGAACGATATCAAACTTCCAATGGATTATAAACAGGATTTGCTTCTCATTTTTAAAGAAGGAATAAACAATTGCATTAAACACAGTAAATGTAAAAAGATAATTCTTGAAGCGAACATGGAAAACAGATCAATTGAGATGGTTTTAAGAGATGATGGAATAGGTTTTGATGAGAATGTTGTTAAGAAAGGTAATGGACTAAAAAATATGCAGAACAGGGCTTATAAAATGAACGGAACAATTAAGTGGGATTCATCACCGGGGAACGGAACTATTTTAACTTTTATTGGTAAAGTAAGCAGGCTCAACAAATTGAAATCATTATTTAGCTGAGAACAAATGATTAATGTTTCTATTGTAGAAGACAACAATACTATCCGGGATGGTTTAGCAGCACTTATTAACGGAACTCCCGGATATAAATGTATTGGGAGCTATGTTGATTGTGAATCCTTCCTTGTAGAATTAGTAAAAAAAGAACCGGATGTTGTATTGATGGATATCGCTCTGCCGGGTATGAACGGAATAGAGGGCGTAAAAATTGCAACTGAAAAATTACCAGGTTTAGCTGTGTTAATGTTAACGGTTTATGAGGAAAGTGATAAAGTATTTGATGCTCTTTGCGCCGGGGCTTGCGGATATCTCGTAAAAAAAACTCCCCCTACAAGACTGCTTGAAGCCATTAAGGATGTTTATGAGGGCGGCTCGCCGATGAGTTCAAGAATTGCAAGAGAAGTGATTAATGCATTTAAAGCCGGCACTGCACCAATTGAAAACGAATCAGATTACAACTTATCCGACCGCGAAAAGGAAGTTCTTTTTCAATTAGCTGAAGGAAATAATTATCAGGAAATAGCCGACGAATTATTTATAAGTGTTGATACTGTTCGCCATCACATCCGTAACATTTACAAAAAATTGCATGTTCATTCACGTTCAGAGGCAGTCGCAAAAGCTATTCGGAAAAAAATTATTTAAAACCAATATTAC
This sequence comes from Ignavibacteria bacterium, assembly GCA_050114555.1. Classification (GTDB taxonomy): domain Bacteria; phylum Bacteroidota; class Ignavibacteria; order Ignavibacteriales; family Ignavibacteriaceae; genus BMS3ABIN03. The sequence continues at coordinate 2,691 of JASFSF010000120.1, read as the reverse complement.
CGCATTCCAACCGCATAATCCTTAATTATTCAATTTTTTCAAAAGATTTAACACTCCAAACCGCATATTTATGCGGTTGTGATCCCGGCATCATTTCTTAGTTTGAAATCAGCATCAAAGATAATTTATCTCTACCGGGCGATCTTATAAATACTGAGCACAAAAGATTTTCTTCATTACAAAATGAAAGGACATAAAATGAGTGAATTGCAATCCGTCACTACGCTGAATAATCCATTGTCCGATCTTATCAGCGACGAGATATTCGAGCTTCTGTTTAGCAAGGGGTTAATTCACGAAAGAGCCGTCAGAGATTACCGAATCAGGATGAAATTCAAAGCACTTCGTGCACAGAAAGTAAGAACTGGTGATGCCATTGATTCTCTGAGAGAAGAGTATCCATATCTACAATTCGATACGATAAGAAAAATAGTGCATAATCCTCCCAAGCATGCCAACATCTAAAATCTAAAGGATATTCCTCTCCACTTATAGCCTCTCAGGATAGCGTGAAGCTTAATCTTGAGAGGCTTGGAATTAATCCCGCTCCACAAAATTATTTAAACTCCGTACGTATCTGTAACTAATTAATATTCAATGTTTGTTGAATAGGTTCGATCAATAAAAAGAAATTAGTTTACTAATGATAATAATTTGATTAATAGGAGGCGGCCATTACAGTATAAAGATCATTCATTGAATCCTGGTTTAACAGATCCAATTTTTCTCCCCTGTCACTTTAACTATAATGGCCAAAAACTCTTAAATATTATTTAAAAGAGTGTAACACTTTCATGTAATTTGCTCTCTCAAGCCTGGAAGGATCGGCAACATTTTTATAACTCATACTTCCCCGCATCTGTTCCAGCGACTCATATTCTTTTTCTTCCATCCAAGATTTCAAATTAGTAATGATATCCGCTATATGACCGATGCCATATTTAATTAAACAAGACAGCATCTGGGTCACATTTGCTCCTGCCATAATCATTTTAATCACATCATCTGCAGTATAAACACCTGTAGTTGATGCCAAATCGGCATTAATTCTATCATAAAGAATGGCAATCCATCTTAGCGGCAGCCGCATTTCCATTGGAGTGCTTAAGATAACATCAGGTTCAATTTCCAATGTTTCAAGATTTATATCCGGTTGATAAAATCTGTTGAATAAAACCAGCCCGTTTGCCCCAGCTTCACTAAGTTCCTTGGCCATAAAAGCAGTTGAGCTAAAAAACGGGTGCATTTTAACAGATACCGGTATCTTAACTTCTTTTTTTACTCTTTTAACAATGTGTGTATAATTCTTTTCAATTTCATCGCTTCTTTTATTCACATCGGCAGCTATTGAATAGATATTCAGCTCGAGAGCATCCGCTCCGGCTTCTTCCATCAACTTAGCATGAGATATCCAGCCACCTATGGATTTACCATTCAGGCTTGCAATTACAGGAATTCCGACTGCTTTTTTTGCATTGCGAATATGCTCAAGGTATTCATCCGGTCCGCGTTTATATTCAAAATGATCCGGAAGGTAAGAAGTTGCTTCCGCATAACTTTCAGCCGGAACAGATGTATGATAATCCAGCTCAAGTTCTTCATGCTCAAGTTGTTCTTCAAACAATGAATATAGCACAATAGCCCCTGCACCCGCATCCTCCATTTGTTTGAGATTACCAATATCCGCAGAAAGAGGTCCGGCAGAAGGAACTATTGGTGAATTTAATTTTAATCCAAGATAATTCGTTGTAATATCCATTATTAACCTATACTATTAATCAAAAATTTATTCTTCTTTTTTGCCTGGTTCATATACATCCACAAGCCTTTCATACTCCTGCCATTTTTCAGTAACATCTTTTTGAGCGTCCTTAATCAACTGTTCAGCTCTTTCTGGATGAGATTTTGTAAGCATCTTGTACCTTGTTTCCATATATGCATAATCTTTAAACGGTATTTTCAATCCTTTTGATTCAAGTTTGAACGGATTTTTACCTTCTTCAACAAGTTCCGGATTAAACCTGTAAAGCTGCCAGTAACCCGAGTCGACTGCAGCTTTCTGATTCTGCATACCCAATCCCATATTTATTCCATGTGCAATGCAGTGGCTGTAAGCAATAATAATCGATGGTCCGTCATAAGCTTCTGCTTCAATAAATGCTCTGAGTGTTTGCGTATCATTAGCGCCCATGGCCACTTTGGCCACATACACATTTCCGTAAGCCATCGCCATTAAACCAAGATCTTTCTTCCTGGAAGGTTTTCCGGCTGCTGCAAATTTTGCAACCGCACCACGCGGTGTTGCCTTAGACATCTGACCGCCTGTGTTTGAATACACCTCGGTATCGAGAACCAGAACATTTACATTTCTTCCCGAAGCAAGCACATGATCCAAACCGCCGTAACCGATATCATATGCCCATCCATCTCCACCCATAATCCAGACTGATTTTTTCACAAGATAATCTGATATAGAGAGAAGATTATTTACAGTACCTGATTTACCGTTGGCTCCCGACTTTAACAATTTGTTCAGTTTTTTCTTTAACTCTTCAACTCTTTGTCTCTGCTCATATATATCTGCTTCATCTTTTTGTTTTGCATTAATTATTGAATCGACCAAATCGTTTCCAATTTCATTTGAGAGATCTTTCAACATCTCGCAAGCGTATACTTTGTGCTTATCTATTG
>JASFSF010000119.1:0-7061 GCA_050114555.1 Ignavibacteria bacterium | reverse complement strand
TTCCTTTCTGAAATCTGGAACGAAATGAAGCATAGTGAAAAATTGTTTTTAAACACAAATTATGTCGATCTGAGATTCAAGAATGAAATAATTATTGGTAAACCTGTAAAAACGGATATCAGCGGATGAAAAAAAATATAATAGCAGGATTGGATTTAGGCACAACCAAAGTTTGTGCAGTAATTGCCGAAAGAAGTCCTAACACTGACAAATTTGATGTGCTCGGCTTTGGTGTCGCTCCTTCCGAAGGATTGCACAAAGGTCTTGTTGCCAATATTGGTAAGACTGCTGAGGCAATAAGGCAGGCCTTTTCTGTTGCAAGCAACAGGGCGGGAATAACAGTTTCTGTTACAAATGTTGGCGTAGCCGGTGAGCATATAACCAGTATTCGACATAGAAATTATGTTACGATTACCAGTGAGGAAAAGGAAATAACCAAAGAAGATTTGGATAGGTTGGAAGCCGATGTAAGGACAATTCGTATTCCATCGGATAGACAAATATTGCATGTAATACCGGAAGAATTTTCTGTGGATTACCAGGGAGGAATTGATAATCCTATTGGTATGTCGGGATCAAGGCTCGAAGCCAGTAATCATGTCGTTCTGGCATCTGTTGCTGCTATTCAAAACATTAATAAATCTGTTGAGCGTGCAGGATTAAAAGTACAGGATTACATTCTTCAGCCTGTTGCATCTAGTACATCAGTACTTGAAGAGAATGAAAAGGACCTTGGTGTTGTATTAATCGATATTGGTGGAGGCACAACTGATATCGCAGTTTTTCATAAGAAGACAATTAAGCATTCCAAGGTAATTGGAATAGCCGGTAACCAGGTAACCAACGATATACGTGAATCACTTGGTATTGTAACCGAAGAAGCTGAAAATCTTAAAAAGGAATATGGATATGCAATCGACAGTGCAATAATAAGAGACGAGGATATTCTGATTAGAGGTGTTGGCGCCAGAGGAAATACGAAAATACCAATCAGTTTGTTAACCCAGATTATCAGTCTTAGAATGAAAGAACTATTTACGCTGATAGACAGCGAGCTAAGAAATGCAGGATATAAAAACAAAATAAAAGCTGGAATTGTTTTAACAGGTGGTGGTTCACTGTTGAGAGGTACAGCCGAATTATCTGAAGATGTATTTGGATTACCTACGAGAATCGGTGTTCCGCAAGATTTGGGAATTGGACTATCAAGTGAAATTGAAAGCCCGGAATATGCAACTGTAGCAGGATTGATAAAAGGTATTCCGGGTGGAAAGTCAAGCGAGTATCAGTCTCTTGTTGTAAGTAAAAAGGGAAAATTACAGGTAAAAAATATTGTGAAAAAAATACAGGAATTTTTCGATGAATTATAATCACTATAGTAGAAGGAGGGAATATGCCTAAGTTCGCAACACTCGATCAGGAAAGATCAATGTCTGCAAAATTAAAGGTAGTAGGTGTTGGCGGTGGCGGGTGTAATGCCATTGACAGTATGATACTTCGTGGTCTTGACGGGGTTGAATACGTGGCAATCAACACCGATGCCCAGGTATTGGAAAATAACCGGGCAACACATAAAATTCAGGTTGGCAACTCAATTACACGCGGGCTCGGAGCCGGTGCCGATCCGAACGTTGGTAGAAAAGCAGTCGAGGAGGATCGTGAAAAAATTGCCGGAATTCTGGCCGGCAGCGATATGGTATTCGTTACAGCCGGAATGGGGGGAGGTACTGGAACAGGTGGCGCTCCAATTGTTGCCTCTGTTGCACAAAGTATCGGTGCACTCGTTGTTAGCATCGTTACCAAGCCGTTTAAATGGGAAGGCAAAACCAGGATGCTTAATGCCGAAGAAGGTATTAAGGAATTAAGGCAACACGTGGATAGCTTGATTGTAATCCCTAATGAACGTCTTCTTTCAATATTGGATAACAGTACAAATGCATTTGCGGCATTCGATAAGCCAAATGAAGTGTTGTATGAAGCAACAAGAGGGATTGCCGATATTATTACGGTTGAAGGATTAATCAATGTTGATTTTGCCGATGTCCGTTCAGTTATGAACCAAAGTGGTGAAGCGTTAATGGGATGTGGAATTGCAAGTGGTGAAAATCGTGCAATCGAAGCAGCACAAAAAGCAATTTCCAGTCCGTTACTTGAAGGATTGAACATTAAAGGAGCAAAAAGTGTTCTGCTTAATGTTTCAGGCTCAAGTAACCTGACCATGCAGGAAATAAACGAAGGCAACAATGTTATCTTCGATGCAGCAGGTGAAGAAGCAAACGTTATCTTCGGATGCGTTCGTAAAGAGGATATGAATGACTACGTTTCATATACGGTAATCGCAACCGGATTCGACTCAGCACGTAAATCATTTCCTGGTGTTGCTGCTGCCTCTAAAAGTACCGGAGAGGTTCAGGAATCTTTCAACTTCAGAGGTGGTTTTAACTTTATGGAAACGGATAACATTGATAAAGAAGACCTGGAAGTACCGACAATTCTTCGTGTGAAAAGTCCTTCATCTTCTATCGATGATATTAATGAAGATAATGAAGAGAAAGAATTAGAAGAGAATTCTTTTTCAGTTGATGCATCGCGATATAGCTGGGCGAAACAGAAAATGGAAAAAGATGAACCAAAGAAAGATTCAAACGATGATGATGATGAAGAAAGTTCATCGTTTCTCAGGATGATAATGGATTAGCAAAGTTACAGAAATGTGATCGTATGTATATAGTTAATGACTAATTATTAATTAAATAAAATGATTTCATTTTTTAATGAAATAGAATACACAAGACGGATAAAGCGCACGACAAAATTTGGATTACTATTAATTCTTGTGTTAGCACTATTGAGGTTTTTACTGGGATAAGCAGGAATTTCGGCGGAGGTATTATTCGTCTGTAAGCCGGATCTCAATTGAAGGAACGCCCTCCTCCTTTTCTTGAGAAATTATAAGCCTGTTCGGCCTGCAGCAAGTTTCACAATCCTCTATAAAGTCCTGCTTGTCCTCTATTGTTAAATCTACCCATAATTCATTTTCTTCCCCGCAATACTGGCAAATCCATTTCAGTACTTCATCTGTTGTCATTGCAATGCACTAAAATTTATTAATCGTACCTATTAATAAAGCAGATATTTCATAAAAGGCAAGGCATGTTCCTAATCAGTAAACCAGGATTTGGAAGTAAGGAAGTCAAATTAAGATTATTTTACTCATAAAAGTTCTTATTAATCTGTATAATTCATTCATTTACTTATGCTAGAATTATGCGATAATAGGTGGTTAAAATGCATCGATATATCATCAAGAACGGAAGAATCAAGTTTTGCATCGAATAAAGTAAGACATTTTCCTAACTCTACATAATTCAATCTAGCCTCTCGTAGGTCAGCACCAGTAAAATCAGTGCTATCCATAATTGCAGACATCAAGTTAGCTTTCCTTAAATTACAATTAGTAAAATTTGCATACTTCAAATTTGAATTACTTAATTCAGCATCGAACAAATTTGAATTTGATAAGTCTACTCCTTCAAGGTTTGCATTACCTAAGGTTGCTTCAATTAATGTTACATTTCTTAGGTCCGATTTTCTAAGATCAGCATCGTTCAGTTTTGCAGAATGAAATGTAGCATTGTTAAAGAATGAATATCTCATGTCAGCATTATTTAAAAATGATGACAAAAATGATGCATTCTCTAAATGTTTAAACCTTAAGTCGGCAGAATATATACCCTTTGAAACTAATCCCGGATCCTGAGCTATTATTTGATAGCTCAAGTCTACATTTCTACCTTCACCCAAGGGTGTATGAACTATATAATGAACTAAAACTAGAGGTATTGTACATAACGCTAACCAAATGTTTAACCTAAAAAGTTTTTTAAAATTTGCTTTTAAGAATCGATTTAAAATTCCAGTCACAACAATTGGGAGAATAACAATATAGCAGCAGAATAAAATGAATAATTTTATATCTTTGTCCCAAGTTGAATAAACACTGTCACTTATAAACCTTCCAAATCTTAAATCTAGTAAAACGATTGGGGCAAAATATATTAAGATGCTTAATAACAAAATTATTATTTCTGAAAGAATAATTTGCTTCAGTTCATATTTTTTATTCTTCCAAAAAATAAACGCGATGATAGTACCCAGAAACGTAATTATGAAGTGATACCACATTGCCAATGAGTTGTGCGATTCTAAGTAGCGAAATGCAATGACAAATAATGTAATTGGAAACAATCCCCAAAGAAAAATTGTTGAAAAAATATTTTCTGAAATTACAAAATATTTTGTTTTTTTATCTGAGCCAGGAAATTTAGCAAGTTCAAATATTGGCCAGTTTTTATTTTGGATTTTTGACTTTAGATGCTCATTGTGCAAATTGTAAAAAACAAATAGTGCAAATACAATTAAAGGTGACAGGAGAAAGAATACTGTATTGCTAACTTTAGCATCAATTATTGGTAATACTACCGCATCATCCAAGATGAGTTGAATATCGGTTATGCCTCCTGTTGTTATCAACACATAAACCAGGACGGTAAAATAGATCAGGAAAATCCTTGAATTCTTTTTCTTACTTTCCTCAAGTTTCAATTTACCAGATTTATTTGCCCACAATATTGATTTTCTTCTTAACAAATTAGTTTTCACCCACACCAAACTAAGTATTTTTGAACATTATTTTAGTTAATTTTTTTAAAAGAGAAAAACTGATAGATTATCTAATAAAAGAACTTAGAATGCGATGATCACAAGTTTATATTCATTTATTGAATATCAAGATTCCTTAGGAATGACATGTAAATTAACCTAAAGTTGCCACCATAATAGCTTTTATAGTGTGAAGCCTGTTTTCAGCTTCGTCAAACACTATGGAATGATCGGATTCAAATATATCTTCTGTAACTTCCATCCCATCCAGGCCATATTGCTTATAAATTTCCTCACCGACTTTTGTCTCACGGTTGTGAAACGCAGGCAGGCAGTGCAAAAACTTGACAGATGGATTTCCTGTTAGTTCAATTATCTCTTTATTAATCTGATATGGTTTCATCAGGTTAATTCTTTCTTTCCAAACCTCTTCCGGTTCACCCATGGAAACCCACACATCGGTATATAGAAAATCGACACTTTTGACGCCTTCTTCTACATCATTGGTTAAAGTAATTTTGGCTCCCGATTCCTTCGCAATCTCTTTACAAGTATTAACGAGTTCATCATTTGGTAGAAAACCTGCAGGCGCACACAAACGAACATCCATTCCCATTTTCGCACCTCCTACTAATAATGAATTACCCATATTAAATCTTGCATCACCGAGATAGCAGAAAGAAATCTCAGACAATTTCTTATCAGAGTATTCAAGCATCGTCATAAAATCTGCAAGAACTTGAGTAGGATGAAATTCGTTGGTTAAGCCATTCCACACAGGTACGCCTGCATACTTTCCTAACTCTTCAACAATTTCCTGTCCGAATCCCCGGTATTCAATACCGTCGTACATTCTTCCAAGCACACGGGCTGTATCTTTCATCGATTCTTTATGTCCTATTTGTGAACCTGAGGGACCCAGGTAAGTAACATGTGCACCTTGATCATATGCAGCAACTTCGAATGCACACCTGGTGCGTGTAGAAGTTTTTTCAAAAATCAATGCGATGTTTTTTCCTTTTAAACTTTGCTTTTCGGTACAATTTTTTTTATCGGCTTTAAGTTTTAATGATAATTCAAGCAGATCATTAATTTGCTGTGGTGAACAGTCGAGCAATTTTAGAAAATTGTTATTTTTTAACTGGATTGTCATATTTTAACTCCGGTAAGTTGAATCATTGAATTGAGAAATTTCAGATTCAAAATTAATGGAATACTTGGTCAAACTAAAATGATTTTTTGGATCAGGAATTTAATCGCTTAAACTTTTTTTGCGTAAATCTTTTTATACAACAATTCCCAGGTTCTGCCTGATTTTGTTGATCTTGTCTGTCCTGAATTATGTTCGGTTAATCTTCTTGAAAGGTTATTTGTGTGTCCAGTATAGTATTTCTTAGTTGAATTACTGTATAGGATATATAGAAATTAAATCATAGTCGGGGTGGGGAGATTCGAACTCCCGACCTCTTCGTCCCGAACGAAGCGCGCTAACCGGGCTGCGCTACACCCCGCTAATGACTACTATAATTATCAAATAATTACCTGGCAAATTTCCACTTTTATCCTTGAAAAACAAATTCTACTGATTCTTTGTTAAATGAAGGAGTTAAAAGCTTATTACATATATAGATTATAAAACACAGGTACATTAAATAAAATTTTATTTTACCCCTTGCCAATCCTTTACTTTATAAAAAAATTAGTTTAAGTTTGGCCAGCTTTAATTAACCTTTAATTCTATCCAGAGAGATGGGAAAGGATGAAATTCAAATAACAAAGAAATAGGAAACCTCCAAGGATATAATCCAAGGAGGATTTTTTGTATATGGGCAAAATGACAAAGATACTGGATAAACAAGGGGTGGATAGATTGCTTACAAGGATTTCACACGAAATCCTGGAGAAGAATAAGGGATCGGAAAATTTAGTGCTTATGGGATTGAAAACAAGAGGAGAATTCCTAGCAAAAAGAATTTTAGAAAAAATTAAAAATATAGATAATGCAGAACTCCCGCTTGGAATATTAGATGTCACATTATACAGAGATGACTTTCGGACAAGTTTGAAACAACCACAGGTCTCGGTTTCCAATATAACATTTGACATTAATAAAAAAGCAGTGATTCTGATTGATGATGTGCTCTATACAGGGCGAACCGTCAGATCAGCGTTAAATGCCTTGATGGATTTCGGAAGACCTGAATCCATTCAGCTAGTCATCATTGTGGATCGTGGTCATAGAGAATTACCCATTCGTGCCGATTATGTAGGAAAGAATATTCCCACTTCTCAAAACCAGGAAATTAAGTTAAAAATGGAAGAGGTCGATGGGGAAGATGCATTATACTTAGTAGAAATCAATAATAAATGAGATAAACTGGAATGCCTTTATCAAGCCG
>JASFSF010000118.1:0-7090 GCA_050114555.1 Ignavibacteria bacterium | reverse complement strand
AGAATTTTTTTATAGTCCATGTCTAGCACAACCTCAATATTCTTCTGCCCCAGTATTTTCTCAAACATTTTTGTGTATCCTTCTTTAGGCATAAATTGGTACTTATCAGTAAAATACCGGCAATCATCGTTTGTTCTAACCGGAATTCTTCCGCAAACCGAAGCAGATAAATTTTTTGGCTCAAGATTCCATTGTTTCTTCGTGTAATGTTTGAAAAATTTTTCAAACAAATCATAGCCGACCTGATTTACTATAATATCTTCAGATGTTAAGATCGGATTTCTTTTTTCCCTAACAGATTCATAATAAACTTTTACATCTGCTTCAGATTTTAAATTTAAACCATAAAGTTTATTTAATGTAATCCTGTTTATAGGTATGGGATAAAGCTTTCCATTAAGTTTTGCCAAAACCTTATGTTCGTATGGTATCCATTCAGTAAACTGTGATAAATAATGGAAAACTTTTTTACTGTTGGTGTGAAAAATGTGAGGACCATACCGATGTACTAGGATACCATGTTCATCAAGTTCATCATACGCATTACCACCGATATGATTTCTTTTTTCCACAACCAATATTTTTTTGTCCAGTTGCGAAGCTAATCGCTCTGCCATTACTGATCCCGCGAAGCCTGCACCTACAATTAAATAATCATACTTCATATTAATTGAGCAATATCCTTCTCTTTCTAATATAAAGAAGCATTATCATGGAAATTAAGAATTCTGTAAAAACAACTGCTGCAGATGTACCAACAGCAGAAAACATAGGAACCAGGATTAATAAAATGATTAAATGAATAAATGCCGCAAGTGATATAATTTTGTTAAAAATACTTTCCAATCCCATCGGCAACATAATTTGTATTCCATAAATATTGCTAATCGAAATAAGGAAAGGAAGTGGAGAAATAATTCTTAACAATACAGCTGATGATAGAAATTGTTCTCCCAGTATAATATCCGATATTTCTTTTGAGAAAACAAATAAAATCAAACTTATGCAGAATCCCAAGACTACCTGCAATTTCATCAGCTTCCTGATAAAAATCAGATATTCTTGCCTGGATTTTTTAAATAGATTGTTCACATGCGGGAAAACAGTTTGTGATAATACAGATTGTATCCCCTGAAAGGCTATTCGAATCTTATCTGCTGCTGCATAAAAACCAACTATCGTTTCACTGGCAAATAAACCGAGAATGAACGTGTTGGAAGTTGTATACAAATTAATTGCAACAGTTGAACTAAAAATGCTAAATCCTTCCTTTAACTGAATCCTAAGTTCCCTAAATTTCGGAAAGCTGAATTTTATTTGAAACTTAGTTTTTGCTACAATTAAACCACATATTCCAATTACAATCTGTGCCAACGAGTTTAAGAGAATCAATAGTATAAAATCTCCTTCCTCTTTTATTAATATAAAAATAAGTGCTGTGACAATGGAGCGGATAATGAGCTGAATAATTGTTATATATTTCATCTGCTCGATGCCCTGGAAAAACCACCCCGGGAACAATGCATAACCTATTACCGTGCCGTAACTAAGCAAAAATACAGTGCGATTGACATCAAACATATCAATTAAGTTTACCAATAATAATAAAATTATCAGGCCAATAACTGATAATAAAATCCTAATCGTAACAATATTAGAATACGTGATATTTAACTTTATTTTATCATCACGTATAATAGAAATTTGCTTAGTACCGGAAATGTTGAATCCATAATCGCATATTATATTAAAGTATGCAACAAAAGCCGCAGCAAAATTGATTAGGCCATACTTTGACGGGCCTATTACCCTTACAATATAAGGCAGGACAATTAACGGGAATAGATAATTGGCAATCTGGAGGATTGATAATGATGTGAAATTCTTAAATATTGTTCTATAAGGCAGTAATTTATCAGGGAGGTATGACAATTAATTATATTCTTACTATTATTATTTTTTTGCTAACCACAACTCAGGATTCTGATTCTCTCTCAATTTCCATATTTCAAAATGTAAAACCCTGCCGTCAACACTTTCGCCTATTTTCGCAATTACTTTCCCCGCATTTACTTCTTCACTTTCTTCAACGAATATTTCTGTTAAATGGCTGTAGACTGTTCTGTAACCGTCGTTGTGAGTAATAATTATTATACTGCCATAACCGGGTATCCAGTCAATTGCAGAAATTATACCGTCAGCTACGCATCGTACATTTAAATCTCCGTTAGATGAAATATCTACGCCGTAGTTAAGAGTGATAGTATTAAGTTCGTCATTTCTATTCTGCCCAAATTTTCTAGTAATCTGACCTCTGTGCAGGGGCCAAAGCATTTCTCCTTTAAGTTCATTAAAAGAATCATACCTGCCTGTATTCAGTGAGTATTCATTCCCCGCATCATTTAATAATTCAGTTTCATTAATAATTCCACTTTCATTCGAGGCAAGTAATCTTTGTCTTCGTAAAAGTTCTTCCCGTCTTTTTCTTTCAGCTTCTTCAACTAATTTTGTAATTAGTGATTTTATCTTTTCATGCGACTCTTTTTTAGCTTCGATAGTTTTTTGAAGTGCCTCTTTATCATTCCTTATGGATGACAATATATTTTCGCGCTCATTAACTTTACCAACCAGTTTTCCTTCTTCTGATTTCTTTTCTGTTACCAGTATTTGTTTTTTTCTTTTTTCTTGTTCCAGTCTGAGCGTTGCACTTTTTAATGAATCCTTGTTCGCCCTTAGTTCATCCAGATCTACTTTCCTTCTCTCTGCAAATTTCTGAAGATATTGAAAGCGGACTAATGCCTGCCGGACTGATTCGGCATTTACAATGCTCTCAAGCTCATTATATGATCCTCGTTTATATACGGCTACAACATATTTTTCATAATTCTTTTTTAAGATATCAATCTTATTCTCAATAGATTTTATTCGCGAGTCGATTCTGTTTATTTCAGCCTGCCGGGATCTTTCTTCCTGTCTTAGATTTATAATAACCTTGTTCAATAAATGTAACTGTTTGTTATAATTTTCCAGAGTCTCGAAAGATTTCTTTTCTTTCTCTTTTTGATCTGTTAATTCATTTTCCAGTTGAATTATTTCATTTCTCAGGTTGGATAATTCAATTCTTTTCTCTTTAATTTCTTCCTCCTGGGAGAAGACAATTAAAGTTAACAGTAACGTAATTGATATATTATAGATAAATATTTTCATTACCATGAAATAATTGTTGCATCATCCGGTATAAAAAAATCTATATTTAAGTTCCTATCATTGGCAACAATGTTTCTATAATTAATGCTTAGTTTTTGATCAGCCAATTGATTTTGAACTACAATTGAAAACGGCACATAAACATTTTCAACTAACTCAAAATCTGAATACTTACCTTTAATGTTTACACTACCATCGAATGAATTAAGCAAATAATCAGTAATGCTTAACTCGCGGATATCAACTTTATAAATTGTCTGCAATCCACTGACTGAATCAGTATAAGTTAAAACATATTTATCCGTCTCAACACTATATTCATCCGGCTGCTTATAAAGCTTTGATGTTAGATTGACTGAACCTACAAATGCATCCAGAATATCGTTAAAAGACAGGTTTATTTTGAAAATATCTTTAAGTATATCATCAGTCAACTCGCCTGTATAAGCTGTGTTTTCCAGCGCATCATAAAAGATATAGTCATCATTCGTAACCAAAGCTTGTGCCAGTTCAATACCAAAAGGGCCATAAATTGTAAGATATATCGAATCTGGTTTCTGCATGATAACTCTAAAATGTGCACCATCGTCAATCTTGTCCGATTTTATTTCAATTACACCTGTTCCTTCAAAATTCCTGATCTTTCTTCGGTTTGCTTCAAGCTTATTAATTAATCTTTCGGAGGGTAATATTTCTGTTTCCTCGGTCGGTTTGGAAGGAACACATCCGGTATGGACTAATGATAACAATAAAATGATTTGGATAGCAAAGATTATTGTTTTCAAATTACACCTGTTTCAACTTTTTGAATAAGAATTTTATTTTCGGAATCCAGGTTAAGAGCCTTTTTCCAATTCTCCATTGCTTGGGCTTCATTACCCTTTTTAAATAGAACATCACCCAGATGCTCTAACATTACTGAATTCTCACCACCAACTTCGATTGCTTGCTTAATATATTCTTCTGCCTCATCATACATCTCAAGTTTAAAGTATATCCATCCCTTTGTATCGAGATATGATGAGTTAAGTGAATCGGCATCGAGAGCAATGTTTACCATATTTAATGCGCGTTCGAACTGAAGATCTCTTTCCGACAATGAATAAGCATAGTTGTTGTTTATCAGAGCATTATCAGGATCGATCTGAAGAGCAACTTCATATACACTATCGCTTTCTGCAAGATAATTAAGATTATTAAAACTTAAGCCAAGTTGTCCAAGCAGGTTCACATCATTAGGTTCAATTTTAAGTGCAATTTTAATATACTCAATTGCTTCTTCATCCCTGCCAAGCTGGCCTAATGCGAAAGCATAAGCAGAAAGTGCATTCAAATCATTGCGATTAAGTTGCACCGCTTTAAGTAAAAATGGGAGTGATTTTTCAGTTTTATTGTTTTGTGCAAGAGATAATCCAAGAATAAGATTTATCGCAAAGTCATTTGGAAATAAAACGATTGCTTCTTCAAGTAACCTTTCCGATTCGTCATACTTCTGATTGTCGAAATATAATCCACCCAGGCGAATCCATGCCTGAGCATTATAACGTGCGTTCTCAGTAACAATTTTGAAATGTTCTTTCGCCAAAGAATCATTCTTTTCACTTAAAGCAATGGCACCAAGATATAACTTCACTTCCCAGTCAGTTGTGTCTTTATCTATAGATTCGAAAATATTTTTTGCGATTGGAAGAATGCTTGTATCAGTAATTGCCTTTGCGAAAAATGAAGCACCAATTCCAATTTTGCTTTCAATCGGCACTCCCTTCTGTGATATAATGAACTGATATTCAGATGATGCTCCATCCCAGTTATTCTGTTGAATCATTATTTGAGCCTTCTTCTCCCTCGCATCCAGATCATCCGGGAATAATTCCAGGATGTCATTCACTATAATTAAAGCATCATCATATTTTCCGGATCGTTGATAAAATTCAATTATCATTTTTTGAAGGCCAATATTACTGGGATCGATTGCCAGCAACTCCTCTAGTGAATTTGCTGCTTCGTCGTTCATCCCGAGCTTTTCATATAATTCAGCAACTCTTATTAGAATATTCCAATCGGGTCCGATTACTTTCAACAATTTTTCATAAATTCTTATCGCTTCGAGAGGTTTTGATTTTTCATAAACACGCCCTAGCTGGTAGTAGTTGTTTACATTACCTGGTTCCATTTCAATTAATTTCTCCAACACCACGGCAGCTGAATCATTCTCTCGTGCGACTATAAATATATCGGCCATCAATTTTAAATACTCTGATTCAGAAGAATCATGGTTTACTGCATACCGGGCGTGTTGCAGAGCATTCGCAAGCTTATTGGTGGTTAGATAAACTTTTGCAAGTGAGTAATGGATACCAGCACTAGAATCATAATTCAATGCAGTTTTAAACTCCAGAATTGCTGTTTGGTGATCGCCTCTTTGTGCTGCGGTTGAACCGTTTAGAAAATGTTCCATTGCTTCTTTTTCAGGATTTTCCACATAATCGAGGAAGTCGTTGTCCGATGCTTTCTTAACTTCCTCCGTTCCCGAACATCCAAGTGATAAGATTAAAATCAATATTATGTATATAAGTTGTTTCATTCAGTAATAAATGTCTTCGGTTATATTTTCAAGTTGTTGATTATGTTCAATTTCATTCATTCAAATAAACTTGCCTCAGCAGTTAATAATCATTATTAATTATCATAAAAATATATTATTAAGGCTTCGGAATAACAAGGTATTTTACTTAATTACGCCTGTATTTAAAACGATTTAAGTCAAGGATTATTCCATATTTTGGAATGTTATTAGCATGCTGAAATCATTAATGGGGATCGACTTGCAGAGATAATTATTGTTGATGAAAAAAACGGAAGAATAGTTTTGCTTTCGTCAGGAGTAGCCGGAATAGTTGGATAATAAACTGAATCATGTTATTCCTTATTCCCCACTTATTTTGCAGTTCAAATTCTGAATTAATCTGCTTAAATTAAATTCCGTCAAAAGTAAATTAGTTAAATAATCTGTAGTTTTGTTTATTATTTCCCCAACGAATTTTTAAGAGTTATCATGAAAAAATTATTACTCATCATCGCCCTTTCATTTAATTTAGCAAGTGTATCTTTATCCCAGGGTACTGCCGGAGAATCAGCCAAGTATGAATATATGTACATGATTGATATTCCCACCGCAGGTGTTCTGGAAAAGGGATTTGTTAGCGCTACTATAGATGTGATGCGGGATGGAGTAATAATCGGTTATCTTGATGTAGGTGTCTTCGAAAATCTAAGTTTTGGTATTTCTTATGGCGGATCGAATGTTATTGGATCAGGTAATGTCAGCTGGTATAAATTACCTAGTGTTAATATTAGAGTACGACTATTAAATGAATTGACTCTAATTCCTGCAATAACACTAGGATTTGATTCACAAGGAAAGGGTCGCTATTTCGATGATGCTGACCGGTTTTTAATCAAATCACCCGGATTTTTTGCAGCAGCAAGTAAAAATTTTGAACTGCTAGGATTCCTGGCTTTACATGCTACTGCCAATTATTCGCTGGAAAATAAGGATGGAGATAATTTTGTTAATATTATGTTCGGGGCAGAGAAAACTCTTGGTTCGAAAGTTTCGTTGATTCTTGAGTATAATTTTGCATTTAATGATAACCAGTCTGATTATGGAAAAGGTAATGGCTATTTAAATGCCGGGATAAGGTGGAGTATTGGAAATGGTTTCACACTTGAGTTTAATCTGCGCGATATTCTAACAAACAGTAAAATCAATCCTTCCTCGGCAGAAAGAGGACTTAAGATAGAATACATTCAGGCCATTTTTTAACATTATCAAACATTACTTCAGAAAAACACTGTTCAAATTAATATACATTTCAGATTA
>JASFSF010000117.1:0-7140 GCA_050114555.1 Ignavibacteria bacterium | reverse complement strand
AGCATACAGTTCAGCTATGGCACATAGAGTTGTAGCACTTCTGGAAAGAATTGATGTTCAGAAAGATTTTGTTATAACCGGAGGCATTGCAAAGAATATTGGAGTGGTGAATCGACTTCAGAAAGAAATTGGTATAGAAACTCTTAAGACAGATTACGATACTCAAATTGCTGGTGCTTTGGGTGCTGCTTTATTCGCCAAAGTCCTTGCAGAAAAAGCGAGAAATTAAAATGATAGCAAATTTTGGATATAAAGATGGTTCAGGTGAGTTTTTCATAACTGTTGATACAGATAAATGTAATGGTTGTGGAGACTGCATTCCCGTTTGTCCGGCAGGAGTTCTTGAAGTAGTAGAAAATGAATACGATCCTTTGGCTGATGATAAAATGGCTGTCGTAAAGGAAGAACACAGAAAAAAAATTAAATATTCCTGTGCACCTTGTAAATCGGGTAATGATGATGCAAAGGAACCTTGTATTACTATTTGTGAGTTAAATGCAATTTCGCACTCGTGGAAATGAGTTAAGTATAATTAAGAATTAAAAATTAACAATGAATAATTGAGTTTATGAGATTTCTAAAATCAGTAATTCTTAATTGTTAATTATTCATTGTAAATTATTTTATGATTCGATGTTCAATAAACGGGATTAATGTAGAAGTTATTGAGGGAACAACTATTCTCGAAGCTGCCAGATCGGCAGATATTTATATCCCAACGGTTTGCAGCCATCCTGATCTGCCTCCTTTCCATTCATTAGAATTGTCTGATTTTATTTTTCAGGGAGAAAATAAATTTGTCAACGATCCTGATACAAAAATAGAATCGATTACCGGTTGTGGAATATGCATTGTTAGTGTTGAGGGTAAAGATAAACCAGTGCCTTCATGCAAAACTGAAGTTACAAATGGAATGACAATATCAACCGAGACAGAAGAAATCCGGAAGCAAAGACAAAAAAAACTTATTCCTATATTATCGACACATCCTCATTCTTGTTTAACCTGCAGCCAGAGGGAGGGTTGCATTCCGTTAACAGATGTTTGCCCTGGAAATGTTCCGGCTGAAGAAAGATGTTGTGAACTGCTAGGTAATTGTGAGCTTGAAAAAGTTGTGGATTATGTTGGGATAGCTCCGGAGACACCCAGGTACGTGTTCAAAGATCTTCCAAAAATTACAAGTGATCCGTTATTTATTCGTGATTTTAATTTATGCATTTCATGCGGCAGATGTGTGCGAATGTGTCAGCACGTTAAGGGAGTTTATGCCCTTGGCGGAGTGATCAATAATAACAAGTTAATAATCGGTACAGTTAACGGTCCGATGCTAGACGAAGCAGAGTGTAAGTTTTGCGGTTCTTGTGTTGAGGTTTGTCCGACAGGGGCTCTTAAGGATAAAGATAGAGCCCGGTTAAAAGAATTTTCAGACTACTTGCCTTGCAGAGCTGCTTGTCCCGGCGAGGTAAATATTCCTTTATACCTCCGATTAGTTTCAAAAGGTAAAACACAGGAGGCCGCAGAGGTAATAGCTTCAAGATTAACTTTTCCATCGGTACTCGGAAAAATATGTTTCCATCCTTGTGAAGCTGAATGTAAAAGAAATGAAACATCAGAAGTTATATTAGGTAATAGTGAACCGGTAAACATTCGGATGATAAAAGATTATGCAATGAGTAACAGCGAGTTATCACCTCTTGTTTTGCCCGAGAAAAAATCAGGAAAAACTGTAGCGGTTATCGGCGGTGGACCTGCGGGATTGACCTCAGCGTATTTTCTTGCATTAAAAGGCCATTCGGTAACAGTATATGAAAAGGAAGATAAACTAGGAGGAATGTTAAGATATGGAATACCTAAATACAGGTTACCCGAAGAAATTTTAAATAAGGATATAAACAGAATCCTGGAAAGCGGTATAGAAGTTAAGACTAATGTTTCAATCGGAAAAGAAATAACAAGTGATTCAATTAAATCAAACGGTACCGATGCAATATTTGTATCAACAGGACTTTCAAAAAGTAGAACTATACCATTTGCTAATAGTGAGTTGAGTAATGTTAGTAATGGAATTGAATTCTTAAAACAGGTTGCGAAAAATGAAATTGCCCCGGATCATTTTGAATCGAAATCGGTTTTAGTTATTGGTGGTGGTAATGTTGCAACCGATGCGGCAAGAACGGTAGTTAGACTAAAAGCAGAAAAAGTTACCATTGTTTGTCTTGAACAAAAAGATGAGATGCCTGCATATGAAACTGAAATTAAAGAAGCTGAAGAAGAAGGAATAAATATCCTGAATGGTTGGGGTATTGAATCAACAATTAATACTAATGATTTTGTTCAAGTTAAACTTAAAAAGTGTACCCGGGTTTTTGATGATGCCGGAAAGTTCTCACCGGAATATGATGAATCTGTTACAGAAAATATTTCTGCACAAGAGGTAATCATTTGTATTGGTCAGGAATCAGGCGATGAGTTAAAGACTGATGAAATTCTGAATTCAATTTTTTCAAATGGATTTATTAAGGTTAATAAAGAAACACTTGAAACTGGAATCAACGGAATTTTTGCCGGTGGTGATATAGTTTCAGGTCCCACATCAGTTATCGATGCAGTTGGTTTTGGTAGAAAAGCTGCAAGATCGATTGATAAATATCTTGGTGGAGATGGAATCATCGATATTGAAGAACCGTATGAAGATAATGAAATGTTTATCGGCAGGGAAAAAGATTATTCTTCATTTAAAAGAGAACAGACGGAATACATCAATGCTGAAGTGAGAAAAAATAATTTTAATTCCTTTGAAATAACTTATAATGAAGATTCTGCAGTTAAAGAAGCAGCAAGATGTCTTAAATGTAATCTTCGATTTACAATAGCACACAATCCTCTGCCGCCGGAAAAGTTTATTAAAGTTTCCGCAGAAAGTATTGAAAAGGTACCGATGGAAGCTGGTGTAATTCAACTACTGGATGAAAACAAGGAAGTTTATAATATCAGAGGTACTGAGAATATGAACAAAACTATGCTTGAATTTCTCGCTGATAATGATAAGGCAAAATATTTTATATACGAATCTGATCCAATGTACACTAAGCGTGAAAGCGAATTACTGCAGCAATATCTTCAGAAACATGGTAAACTTCCTGATTCAGGTGATGATATTGATGACCTGTTTTAATAAAGATGGATAATTCAAAAAAAATAGAAAACGAAGAATGGCTTAGAAGATGTATAATCGATAATCATCGAGTTAATGAACAGGTTGAAATGTATGAATCAATAGGTTTTGAAGTAATGGTTGATGATGTCAAGCCTGAACATCTACCTGAGGAGTACTGTAAGGAATGTTTTATCACTAATCCGGATAAGTATAAAATTATTTATACTCGAAAAAAAGCGGGTCAGTGATATATTCATAGTTATTTCGATTGATAAATAATCCATTCTCTTAAAGCTATATGTGGAAATTAATTGATATTAGCGCCTCATATACTTCGGAACTCAATTGTATCATATTGTACATTTATTTTAATACTATATCGTATCGCAAATAAATAATTTGACAAATAGCAAGTAAATTGTATTTTAGAGGTAAAAACCAATAATACATTATATGGGCTGATTAATATTACTGATGATGTACTAAGATAATTCCAATTTTCAATTATCATTTAAATTGATGAAAGACATTATTAGTCTGATTGAAAAATGTAAAGAGCTGGCTTTTGATCTGAATTTTACCCGAGCAAAAGAATGGAAAACTAAAGAAAGTAACCGTGTATTGGTGGGACATATGCCTGTATACTTTCCAAGAGAAATTATCCACGCAGCAAACGGAATGACAGTTGGCATTTACGGTGCCGGGGACAGGAAACGAATCATAAAAGGGGATGCTTATTATCAATCATATATATGCCGTATACCAAGGGGAATCATTGAACTGGCTCTTGATAATCACTTTGAAGGGATTGATGGTTTTATCTTTCCTGCAATTTGTGACGTTATAAGAAATTTATCAGGAATGTTTCAGATTTTAAGTAAAGGGAAGTTTGTTAATTACTTTGACGTGCCTCAAAATTTTCAACCACAAACCGGTGGAGCCTTCTATAAAAGTGAGCTTCAACACGTTCTTGATTCAATTAAGAAAATAAACAATGTTGAGCCTGATACAGAATCTCTGAATCATTCAATCGAATTATACAATACTAACAGAAAATTTATTCGTGAAATTTATAATATACGGCAGGAATTTCCCTGGAGATTATCAGCTGAAGAATTATATTACATTGTGCGAGCCGGTTTGGTTATACCGGTTGAAGAACATAATGAAATATTAAAAACTGTTGTCGATTCAATCAGTGTTGAAACAGGTGAACCGATGGATAAAATTAAAGTGCTGGTCTGCGGTTCATTTTGCGAGCAGCCGCCTGTTGGTTTGATTAAAACTATTGAGAATGCCGGATGTTATATAGTTGAAGATGATTTTATGCTCGGTTCGAGATGGATACAGGGTGATGTTGATGCTGATTCGAATGATCCTTTAAATGCACTTGTTGATGCGTACCTTAATAGAAGTACATTCTCTTCTTCAGTATATGATATTGATAATCCTAAAGAAGATAGACTGATTGATCTCGCCAGAAAAAGAAAAGTAGATGGGATCATTTTTGCTGCTCCAAGTTTTTGTGATCCTGCACTTCTTGATAAACCGGTATTTGAAAAAGCATGCGATGATATCAATCTAAGGTATATAAGTTTCCAGTATGCAGAGAACACAGGACAGTTTAAAAATATTAAAGAGCAGGTAGGTGCATTTTCGGATTCAATTAAACTTTGGGGTGAAGAATTAGTTAAGAGTTAAACAGGTTAGAAATATCGTTGATGAAAAGACAAATAAATAATTTAATGAACTTAGTGAATCTTAGAGTCTTTGTGCCTTCGTGGCTAAGTACTTCACTGCCACTAAGACTCGAAGACACAAAGGATACACAAAGAACAATATAATATGATACTCGGAAGAAGAAACGATGGAAGTTAGAAAAGAAAAAAGCATGGTTCTCCAGAAGGAGATGGTCGGGAAACTCTTTAAAGATTTGAGTACAGCCAAAGAAACTGGTAAAAAAGT
The DNA here is from genome assembly GCA_050114555.1 of Ignavibacteria bacterium. GTDB lineage: Bacteria > Bacteroidota > Ignavibacteria > Ignavibacteriales > Ignavibacteriaceae > BMS3ABIN03. The sequence goes on along the minus strand of JASFSF010000117.1, from coordinate 2,018 downwards.
TGTTTATACTTTTGTTCCGGGAAATCTTTCAGAACTTATTCATACATTTGATTTACTTCCGGTTTATCCTGAGATAAATGCACTTCAATCCGGGATGAGAAAAAAATCCGGTGAATATATTCGCGAAGCTGAAAAAATCGGCCACTCTGAAGATGTCTGTACATACGTTAAGTGCGATATTGGTATGATGTTGAAAGGTAATATAGGTCCTACCGGCGAAAAAATTCCAGATCCTGATTTACTTCTGTTAAGCTACACTGGTTGTTTTACTTTCTTAAAATGGTTTGAGTCGCTCAAAGATCTTTATCCAAATACTGAAATTGCAATGCTCCACACGCCATACCAGAAAGATGGTGTAATCACGGAGGAGATGACCAGGTATATGGTCAACCAGTTGAAAGAAGAAGTTATACCCAAGATGGAAAAAGTTTCCGGGAAGAAATATGATGAAGATAAATTAAAGGGACTACTTGGAAACGCCGTAAAAACAGAAGATCTCATAGTCAACATTTTTAATACAACTAAGAACAAACCTTCGCCAATCGATGCTTATTTCGCAGGTGTATATTATATCGGCCCTATCAATATTGGTTTCAGGGGAACACCGGAAGCAACCGATTACTATACAGAACTTTATAAAGAAATACTTGAGCGCGTTGATCAGGGACTAGGACCAATTACTCCTGAAGGTGAATTGGATGAAGAACGTTTCAGACTTGTTGTTGAAGGTCCACCAAATTGGACAAGCTTCCGCGAATTCTGGAAACTATTCTATGATCTTGGTGCGGTTATAGTTGCATCAACATATACGAAAGTTGGTGGAGTTTACGATATGGGTTTTCGTCATGATCCTGATAGACCATTGGAAAGTCTCGCAGAATATTGTATGAACTGTTACACGAATTTAAATTTACCGCAAAGAATTGAGTTGCTAGGAAAATGTATAGAAGAATATCACGCAGATGGATTTCTTGTAAATTCGATAAAAAGCTGTAATTCTTTTTCAGCCGGGCAGTTGCTAATGATGAGAACCCTTGAAGAAAAACTTCAAATACCGGTTGGTTTTATAGAATCTGATCTTGTTGATCCAAGGTATTTTTCTTATGCAAATATTAAAAATCGTCTGGAATCATTCTTCCAGATGCTTGAACAACGTAAATTAATAATGCAGTGATAATATAAAATGAATAAGTATTATTTAGGTGTAGATCTCGGCTCAACAACATCGAAAGCCATAATTATAAATGATAAAGATGAGATCATTGGCAGGGGAATAACCAATACAAGAGCTAATTATAAAGTTGCTGCAGATATTGCACGTCTTGAAGCCACTTTTGATGCAAGATTTAATTTACTTAAAAGAAAGCTTAGCAATGAGATAAAAGATCACCCTAAGAGCATTAGTTATGTTGATGATCTTAAATCAGTTTTTCAGTACCTGCAATTCAAAGAACGTCTGGATATTCTTTACAAAGTACTTAAGGAAACTGTATCGACCGCATTTTCAAAAGATCTTGGTAATGAACTTTCTCCTTTCACCGATCAAATCATTTCGAGCATAGAACCGGTGATTAAAAGTGAATATTTAAACGGGCAGCTGGGAGCTAAAAGTCAGTTTTTCCGTGATGTGATTGGAGAGAAATATCACGAAGAAGTAGAAAAACTCGATAAAGATTTTTTTGAACCAATGATGCTTGCGTTCGACAAAAGTATAACTCCTGTAGAAAATGAAATGGTTGATTATAATTTTGTGGAACTGATTCATGAATCTATTGCGATACTTGATGAAAAATATAATGGTGTGATAAACGGAAGTGATGAAGAGAAGAGTGTTCATTTTGATGCTGAATTAAATTTGCTCACAGGTAATTACCAGGCAATTTCAGAATCTCTAAGAAATCATATTGAATATATTGCCGAAATGGAAATTCATATTGCTAATATGGTAGGAACAGGATACGGACGTGCCTTACTTCCATTTCCCGAAGATTGTATAAAATCTGAAATTCTTTGCCATG
>JASFSF010000116.1:0-7161 GCA_050114555.1 Ignavibacteria bacterium | reverse complement strand
CATAAGTAAAATAACAGAATGCGATATTTGATCTGATTTTTAATTTGTCACTATAAATTGTAGAAAAGTAAAGTGTTAACAAGCCCCCACCTTGATTGGAAATTCCATGTATCACTCCCATAAAACCCATAAATATTTTTATTTTTTTGCTAAAGATTTTAGAGAGATATTGATGGTATTTCTTTAATGTTCTAACGACTGTAATAAAGACTAGAATTAAACCGATTATCAATTTGAGGTTTAGATTAAAAAATCCTGCTGATACAATAAATAATCCTAGTAACATAGGTGGAATCGAGAAGTATATAAACTCCTTTTTAATTTCTACCTGATTCTTACCAACCAATATTTGAATAGCACTTAATAGAACTGATGAAGGCAGGAGTAAGAGCAAAGCAGTTGTAAAAGGATATCCTATAAGGAGTAACGTAGGTGTTCCAAATACTAACAAACCAACTCCGAATAAGGTTTGAATGATTGAGAATGAAGAGATAACAATCGTGAGAATAAATATTTCAAAGTAATTAGTATGATCCATAACTTCAGAGGTTATCCAGTGTTGAATTATTTAGTTGTGAGAAGTCCTTTTTATTATGATTACACTGTCTATAATTGGATGAGGTTATGTTGTGTGTTTTTAGTCTGCCTAAAATATTATTAACTGCATTTTCGGGAGAAATTAAATTTGACTGAATTATTAAATCTGGTTTCGTAGGTTCTTCATAAGGTAATTTCTCACTGAAGCCAATGAGATTATCTATCTCGCCGTTGAGTGCCTTTTTATAAAGTCCTTTTGTATCTCTCTCTATCAGGGTGTTTTTGTCGCATTTAACAAAGATTTCAAAATAATCTTCTCCGAATAAATTACGGGCGTGCTCTCTAACTTCATTAAAGGGTGTAATTAATGATACTATAGTAAAATCAACTTTTTCATTTATCGCATTAATTCTATTAATTAATTCAAAACTGTTTTTCAGAATACCTTCTTTTGAAAAGTCTGTTTCCCTATTTAATTCTTTTCTAACCCGGTCGCCGTCATACCACTCAACACTATAACCATCGTTCTGAAGCAGATCCTTTAATAAACTACTAATAGTTGTTTTACCGGAACCCGAAAGACCTGTCAACCAAATAATCATTCTTAGTATCCCTTATTAATCATCAGACAAATATTTGTTTATTTTCTTTAATCATATTCTCTAATAATACAGAGACCTCATTTCTTAATAAGTACTCAGGTGGTTTTTTGCCGCTGTTAAGGTAGCTCCGTATCTCCGTTGCACTGATTTTCATTTTTTGATTCTCCGGATGATTGCAAGCATTAGTAACAGTTTTGCATTTGTGGCAGTAATATGCCGTATCGAAGAAAATAGGTTTTATGCCAATATCACCAATGTTAGAGAATATTTCCTGTGAAGCATCCGAACTGTAGTAATTACCTACACCGGTATGATCCCTGCCAATTATAAAATGGCTACATCCAAAATTCTTTCTACATAATGCAGTAAAAACTGCTTCACGAGGACCACTGTACCTTGAATATGTGCTGAACGCACCAAGCAGAACTTTAAACGGCTCATATACACCGATTGAAATAGTTTCTTCGTAACTTTTTAAAATTGCTTGCGTGACAAAATCGCCATCTTTTTTGGGTCCGATTACCGGGCTAATCAGTAATCCGTCAGCTTTAATCTTTTCTAAAGCTTCTCTCTGAATAAACTCGTGGCCGCGATGGACTACATTTCGGGTATGAAAACCAATAACTGTCGCAAGGTTAAGATCTCTTAAAATTGATCTTATTTGATTTGGTGTTAGTACATACGGTAGTTCGATACTACCTCTTCTTAGCTTATAAACCAGACCACTTACAATGTAATTCCCTTTGCTTTTAAAATATCTTACTCCCGGGTGATCATTGTCAGATGTACTAAACCATTTTGCAGCGACTTTATCTAGATCAGAAATTTTCTCAATATTATTTACTTCCAGCAATCCAATTAAATCACCATCCTGCCTGCTATACATAACAGCAGTGTCGTTTATTTTGAATTTAATATCATCTTTACTCATTTGTAGTAAGATCGGGAGTGTCCATACATTCCCGTCCAATAATTTATTTGATTCCAATACGGAGTTCATTTCCTCAAGATCCATAAAACCCTTAACGGGAGAATATGTCCCTGAAGCCAATTGGGTCAAATCCAATGCGGTTCGTTCATCGAGATAAATACCGGGTAAATTTTTCTTTTCAATAATCCCGGATTCCTCTTCCCAATAATTTTGTACCAACTCCCCCCCATGAGGCAAAATCAGGCTGTTCTCATATACTCTGTCTATATACTGGTGAATATTTAAATCGGTATAATGATTTAAATAATTTGTAGTCTCATCTATTACACCGGCAGCCATCCGAACAACTTCAACAGGATGCTTACCTATTGCAGTTTCTGCTGCTAATACTAAGCCTGCTGCTCCATTAAATAATGTACTGGTTATATCATTAATTTCGGCCCTGTTGGGTTGTAATCCTTCTATCATACTGTCCAGAAGATTTGTAGCCACATAAACTGGTGTTTCAAATTTGTTTGCAAAGTTGATTATATACTTTTGTGTGACGCCTACTTTTTGTAATGGAACTTCTTTTGATAAATCACCCCTATCAATTAAAATCGCATCGGTTGTTCTGATAATATCCTTTAAATTCGAAAGTGCGTTGTAGCTTTCTACCTTACTTATAACAAAAATAGGGTGGTCAAATTGTTCTCTTATCCAGAGAATATCTTCTTTCCTGTATGCAAAGGAAAGTGCATAATGTGCTATGCCAAGTTCTTGCCCAATTTTTATAGCAGCATAATCCTTTTCTGTAAATGCTGGCAAATACGGCATCCGATCTATTGCTATACCCTTGTTACTGCCTACTGTTCCACCTTCTAAAACTCTACCAAGTACAGAATTACTATCAATTTTTATTACCTGAACAATTACAGAATGAAAATCTATCCTTAGAACATCGCCAACTTTTAGAATGTCCTTAGGTATTATCGGGTAAATTGCTAGTCCCTCAGTACTTTCAATCCCATCGTATTTCACAATTTCAATGATTGAGTTTGTCCGGAGTTTAATTTCTCCTTTTGAATATTTACCGGTTCGGATTTGTGCACCCTCAGTATCGAGACATATCGGATTGTTTGTCCAGGACCCGAGCATATCTATTACATTTCTTAAATCATCAATAGCTGTGTGTGATAAGTTAATCCTGAAAATATCAGCACCCCATTTCTCCATTTCCTTAATAGTATTCTCGTTTAAGGATTTTGGGCCGACTGTTGCAATTATTGTAGTTCTGCTATTATTCATTAAAGAATCATCTTTGTTCGTTAATCTTCTTACCATTGATTTCTGTGGCTAAAAGATTGTTTTGCTTAGATAAACATTATTTTTAATCAATTTAATATCTGTTAAATCTTTAAAATAAATTGATTTATTTCTTGTTTATAAAAATGCTGTATTGCAAGTTGCAACGATTTGATTCACCAATAATTGATGAATAATCTACGAAAAATTCCGTAATTCCGAAGCTAGAAGAAATTATACCGGTGAAATAAAACTAATTTCGTGCCATTAAGCTTCATTTTTAATAAATACACATGTATAGTTTTGCCATCATTTTAATTGGATATTTAAATAACAATATCTAAACAGGGCAATATTTTCCGGTAAATAAAGAAGAATTCAGGTTTCAATTTTTGTGTATTCAGATTTATCCGGACAGGATAATACAGATTTATATTCTAACAAGAGTAGAAATAATTGGTTCAGAGAAGATGAAGCTTAATCCACCTCATTGAAAGAATACACACTTAATTTATACGTTCGACAAGAAATGAATTGTTTAGTAAATTTTCTTTATTAAATTTCAAACCAGTTACAACTGCACCGGCGTATTTGGCGATTGCATACCCGGCGCCGACATCCCATTCATTGGTAGGACCATGACGATAATAAACTTGTGCAACTCCCTCAGCAACCATACAAAACTTAAGTGAACTGCCAACTGACACTGAGTCTGTAACATTATAATTTTTTAATGCTTTTTCTTCGTCTGGTGATGAATGTGAACGACTTTTTACTGCAACAATTTTTTCCTTATTAACTTTTTTTTCTGTCAAATTTATAGGATTCCTGCCACGATATTGTTTGTATGCTCCTGAATTTATTGTGGCGTAATACAAGGTCCCGGGGAATTGTTTTGTATTAGAGTACGTTCCACAGTCCGGGTTCCCAGGGAACTCTAAATTACTATCGCCCACCTCTTGTTTGAAAGCTGGAGCGTAAATAATTCCGAGAGTCGGTTCATTGTTTTCTATTAGAGCAATGTTTACAGTGAACTCACCATTTTTCTTAATGAATTCTTTTGTACCGTCGAGCGGATCAACCAACCAGAATCTTTCCCAATTTTTCCTTTCCTCGTATTGTATATCTTTACCTTCTTCTGAGAGTAAGGGAATAGTTGGGTAAATGGAAAGCAAGCTTCTCTTAATTATCTCATGTGCGTGTTTATCCGCTTTTGTTAGCGGTGAATTATCTGATTTCATTTCGACTTCGAAATCATCTGAATTATAAATCTTTAAAATCTCTTTACCTGCTGATAAAGCAATATCAATAACTCTATCTATGTTTATATTTTCTTGTTTTGCCATATTAGAATTTAAATATGCTCAGCTATAATTTAATGTAAGTCTGTTTCACTTATAACATGTTTAATGCTTCTTCAGAAAGAAGCAGATTAGGTGTAGTTTTTAACTACTCCAACATTTTGTTTTCCTCCAAATATTTCATGATCTTTTCTGCATTAGTATTAATATCTGACTCTTTTGTAGTGTTTACTACTAATTCAGGATATTCAGGCTCTTCATAGGGAGAAGAGATACCGGTAAACTCTTTTATTTCTCCGGCCCTTGCTTTTTTATATAATCCCTTCGGATCTCTTTTCTCGCAAGTTTCAATCGTAGCATCAATGAAAATTTCTAAAAATTCACCCTTTTTCATTAAGGCTCTGACTTTTCTCCTGTCTTCTCTGAAAGGCGATATAAAAGCTGTCATTACAACTAAACCGGCATCGACAAATAATTTTGAAACTTCACCAATTCTTCTAATGTTCTCAGTTCGATCTTCGTGTGAAAATCCGAGATTGCTGTTCAAGCCATATCTTACATTATCCCCATCTAAAACGTATGTTTTCACTCCACGTTCAAATAACTTTTCCTCTAACTTTCTTGCAATAGTAGACTTACCACTTCCGGATAATCCGGTAAACCATATACAAAAATTTTTATGACCATACTGCCGTTGACGGTCTTCCCTGGATATATTTCCTTCATGCCAGTAAATCTGCTTACTTATTGGACTAGTCAATTTTGTTTCTCCATTCTTATGATTAAAAATTTCTTTCAAACTTATTTGATAAACTTATGCAAATATGTAAAAATTTTTTGAGCTGCATCCTCGTAAGAATCCTCGCTTGTATCAATAATAATCTCTGGATTTTCGGGCGGTTGATACGGTGAATTGATCCCGGGCAGATTCTGAATTTCTCCTTTTATGGCTCGTTCGTACAATCCTGTTTTATCTCGTTCCTTACATATTTCCAATGGTGTTGAAACGTAAACCTCAACAAAATTGTTTGATAATTTACGAACGAAGTTACGAGCTTCCTCGTATGGGGAAAGGAAAGAGGCAATAACAAATATACCCTGCTTTTCAAGGATACTGGCAAGGTATCCGACTCTTTTTATATGTTCATTTACTTCACTTTTACTAAAACCCGTTTCAGTAAAGATTGTTCTAATGTTATGACCATCCAGATGCTGCACTTTCAATCCAAATTTTTTCATTTTTTGTGAAAGTATTTCTGCAATTCTAGTTTTACCCGCACGCGATAGGCCTGTAAGCCAAACAACAAAAGGCTGAATTTCAGATCTACCAAACTTTATTTTTGCCCAGGCTCTTTCGTGAAAGAAGTAAATAAGTAACTTCAGGAAAACTTCGATAATACCAATGGAAAGCGCTACTTCAGGTTCCCCAATAAATAAAAAGACGAGAGCAGTTGTGGTTACAGTAGCCCAGAACCTCCAGCTTATAGTTTTAACTATTGTACGCGTTTTTGTTTCTTTATACATAAATCGACTACCGACGGGTGATAATTTAGCCTCATCAGTTGATAAAACATTTGATTTTTAATAAAAAATTCGTTCGGCCTTAAATGTACAATAACTATACCAATAATTGACAATTATTTACAATAATCATACTACTATAAAATAATGAATCACTTTGTTGCTTAGAAAAGGTAAAAAATCATAATGATAATAAGCTCAAACCGTTCCATAAGAATAGTTGGATTGCATAATAGACGAATACAAGGGCTATTAAGAATGATATTGATAGTGCTTCCCCTAACACTTATATAGGATTATTAATCGACTTCACTCACCTTACCATTTTCAAGTTTGTAATGCTTGTCAGATTTTTCACAATAAGCATTCCCATTTTTGTCGAACTGCAGCTTCTTGCCTGCTTCACTTATCCAGCTAAATATCCTCGCAGGTGATCCTATTACCAGTGCAAAATCAGGAACATCTTTAGTAACTATTGCACCGGCTCCTACTATTGCCCCTTTCCCGATTGTGTTTCCACAAACAATTGTACAATTTGCACCTAATGATGCACCTTGTTTCACAAGTGTTTTTATGTAGAATTCTCTCCCTACCTGAGGATACTTACATCGGGGATCAAGAATGTTTGTAAATACCATCGATGGACCACAAAACACATAATCCTCAAGAGTAACGCCTTCATAAATGGATACATTATTTTGTATTTTACAATGGTTACCTATTGTTACATTATTTCCTACGTTTACATTTTGTCCCATAACGCAGTTTTTACCAATTTGTGCCCCACTTTGTATATGAGAGAAATGCCAGATTTTAGTCCCTTCACCTATTACCACGTTATCATCAACATATGCAGATTCATGTTTAAAGTAGTTCATGCGATTTCCTGCTTTTGTAATATTTAGTTGCCATTGGATGAATTGTACAATTTGTATTTTCAGCTATGGATGCTTTCCTCATTTTTTGAACTAATTCGATGGATGGT
>JASFSF010000115.1:0-7173 GCA_050114555.1 Ignavibacteria bacterium | reverse complement strand
CCGGCTATTCCCCACTGAAGTCTCCTGATTTTAGGTTTACGAATCTTCATAATTTATAATTTAGATTATAAAATTTTTACCGTCTCTTCTTAATCTTTAAAATGTCCATCAGCATATTAATCGGTTTTGAATTAAGCATAATATAAAAATGTACACCGGGAACATTTCTATTTAGCAATTCTTCAACCTGTTTGGCTGCCCAATTGACACCAATTTGTAGAATGTCTTCATTTTTTGCAGCATCAATCTTATCTACAAGAGCATCCGGAACAGAAACATGGAAATTTTTTGGAATAGTATTTAACTGCGCTTTTGAGGTTACAATTTTTAATCCGGGAATTATTGGAACATTAATACCGGCTTCCCGACATAAATCCACAAAATTAAAATAGAACTTGTTTTCGAAAAACATTTGCGTAACAACATAATCAGCACCTGCGTCAACCTTTTCTTTAATTACTTTTACATCCGATTTCAGATTAGGCGCTTCAAAATGCTTCTCCGGGTATCCACCAACACCCACACAATAGTTAGTAGGCTTTGCATCCAGTAAAGAATCTTCAAGATATTTGCCCTTATTCATATTAATGATTTGTTTTACGAGCTCTATTGAATTAGGGTGAGCGCTCCTGCCTAAAGGAATGGGTTTATCGTATCCGCTGTCGTCTCCTCTAATTGCCAATATATTATCGATTCCAAGATAATTCAGCTCTATCATAAAATCTTCTGTCTCTTCCCGCGTAAATCCTTTCACAAGAATATGAGGGACTGCATCAACATCATACTTATTCTGTATTAACGCACATATACCTAGAGTTCCCGGGCGTTTTCTCTTAACTATTTTCTTTATGCCGCTTGCCGTTTCTTCGTAAATAACTTCGGCAGCATGACTGGTTATATCTATAAAAGGCGGATTATATTTTACAATTTCATCCAGTACTGCCAATACACTTTTAATATCACCACCACGCTTCGGCGGTATTAATTCAAAACTAAGTAAAGGCTCAGTGGCTTTCTCAAGATGCTCTATAACTTTCATTCATAAATACTTTTTTCGATTGATATAATTTTTACAAATATACAAAAACAAGTTTTATGGTGATAAAATTAATAATTTCTTCTCTGAAGATTTTATTGAATTTACATTTGTTGATATTTTCATGTATTTGCCGTCAAACCATAATTCAGCCATATCTGAATAGTGTTCACTCATTACATTACCGGACTGTCCGGTGGTAAGAATTAAATAAATTTCATCCGGATAATTAAAGTCATAAATATAACGCATTGATGGTCCCAGGTCATTTTCAAACGTATCATGGCTAAACATCGTGTTCAGTTCAATGCTCTCAGGAAAAGGATACTCTGTATTGAATATGGTTGTTCCATCGCCTCCTACTTCAAATGGTCCAATGTTTATATAATCATCCAACAATGAAAAATTCCCGCTGAAAGGATGCTCAAAAGTAACTTTGTGTAATTCCTTCCACTGCCAGTCTTCTACTTCGGGTCCAACATTGTTCTCAAGATATGTTAATGCCTGAGAAACACTTTTTCTAATTATTTCATTCCGACTTTCTCTTTTATCAGTTCTGGTATCGTCCCACCAATTTGATTCCGGATTTCCCAGTAACTGAAGTATATTCCGGGACGGTATATTTGCAAGGTATAGATATTGGTTGAATAGATCATCACCCATTTCATCAAAATATGTGTTTTCCAGAATATATTTGAATGTGGTGAGATAAATTGACGGTGTCTGGCTGTATTTATCAAGTTTGTAATCCCATTCGTTTAACAAATCTAATGATAATTCAAGATGTTCATCAGTAACTGTAATGCCATCGAATGCCCCGGTAATATATTCTACAATCAAATTAGCATATGGTGAAACAATATCCATCTGGTATTTTATAAAATCATTTACCGAATGAATTTGTTTTGATGTGAGTAATTCAATTATCCTGTCTATTCTCGAAGATGGCTCCCACAAATTTGTAATGTGATATTTAAAGTTTTTCAAAGTTTTGTTATTTGCTGATGCAATATAGTTTTGATCAGGATTGAATAAAGTCGGTATTTCATTTCTATCCACAAAACCCAGCCAATCACTCCGGGATGTTGACCCATCAAAAACAAATGTGGTTGAGTTAGTATTCCTTATTGGAATGGCACCACCAAAAACATATCCAATGTTTCCTTCTTTGTCTGCATAAACAAAATTCTGACCGGGAACATTAAACAGTTGTACGGATGATTTAAATTCTTCCCAGTTCTTTGCTTTGTTAATTCCAATAAATGCAAATGCTTCATCACTGAATTCATTGCCAAGCCAGCGCATACTAATTGGCGGATAACTTATTTGCTCCTCATTGTAAACATAATTGAATGGATGGATGTCTGAGATGATAGGACCCCGGTGAGTTTCTTTAATTTGGATCGGAATTTCACTTCCGCCTCGTACTAATATTGTATCGCTCCTAATTATTAAGTCTTTCCAATCACCATCGAGTAAATATTTCGTTCCGGATGAATCGAGCTCTTCAAAATAGAAGTCAGCATCATCATTCATAATGTTCGTTAATACCCAGCTGATATTTTCGTTTTTTCCAATCACTATTCCGGGTACACCGGGGAGTGTTACCCCTGCCGCATCCCATCCCTGACTTTTGATGACAGCTGTATACCATTTACCGGGTGCGCTGTAAGCAAGATGCGGATCATTCGCAATTATCGGTTTGCCCGATGAGGATTTTAATCCGCTTACAACCCAATTGTTCGATCCAATATGTGTCCCCTTCATTCCCATAAATTTCCTAACGGCTTTATCAGTTTCAAGAAACGATCTACTAAGAGTAGCAAACTTTTCCAGATTACCCGGTATTACAGTAGGTGCATTCTCAGGATAATCCGGAAGGATCTCTTTGGTTTTTTCTCCGCCTAGTTTCTGAAGTAATTCTGTAAATGAAATGTCTGTCCACCAGCTCATATTTAATTCCCAGGCCATCATTCTAATAACAATAATGCTATGTTCCGGCTTCCAATCATACGGCTGATAACCAAGCATATCGAATTCAAAAGTGTATCTGCTTTGTGCTTCCCTGATATAATAATTAACACCCCGTGAATACGCTTCAAGAATTTTTAGTGCCGAAGGATTCATCCGGTTTTTAATTTCTTCCGCGGTTTTTTTAATCCCGATAGTTCTAAACATTTTATCAAACGGAAGAGTTTCTTCACCAAATACTTCACTCAACCTTCCTTCGCCGGCACGTCTTATTATGTCCATTGTAAACATTCGCTCCTGAGCATGAAGGTATCCGAGTGAAAATGCAGCATCTTCATCATTGCCGGCAAAAATGTAAGGAACAGCCAGGCTGTCTCTATAAATTTCGACATTATCTTTTAATCCGGCTCCTGTTAATGTTCCCTCATATATGGGAAGAGAGCCTCTCAGCATTTTATACATTATATAGCCGCCGACTATAAAAACAACTAATAAAGAGGTTAGAACACCGATTGTTATTTTAATCCAGGGACGCATTACTATTCAATAACATTATTTTTACAAATATAATGATTAATAGTAATCCAGTAACGGGGAATTGATTAATGACAATGAACTTTGGTTGAAGTTACATTTTGTGAAGTTAGTTTTGGACTCAAATACGGAATGCCGAGATTCATCCCCCTGAGTATAAATATTATAGCCAGTAAAATTGCCAGATAGGGAGTTGCTGCTCTAAGTTTGGTTCTGATTCCTATGTTAATGTATTTCCCGAATACAGAGGCAGCAAACATTGCCGGGACAGTTCCAAATCCGAACATCATCATTACTGCAGCACCGGTAATTGCATCCCCACTGGCAATTGCACCTGCTAATCCTATATAAACAAAACCGCAGGGAAGGAATCCATTAAGTATTCCAATTAAGAACATTGATGAAAAATTCCCCTTCTTAAATAAAACAACAATGTTAGATTTAATCGGAAGAACAATCTTTTGAATAAGTGAATGTTGGATAAAATAATTTTTATACTTTTGCGGCATCAGTACTGCAATAATAATGATGACACCAAGAGCAATTGAAACGACCTGCTGCGCACCTGCAAGGGCAATTCTTCCACCAACTAATCCAAATACGAGCCCGAGCATGGAATAAGAAACAACTCTTCCAATGTTATATAAAATCCTTCCTGTAAAGAAGGACAAATGCGACGAATCAGGAATCGGTAACGCAACTGCAATTGGTCCGCACATTCCAATGCAGTGAAGACTTCCAAAGAATCCCACTAACAATGCAGTTATTATTTCTGGAGGCATATTTAAACTCAGCTAAATGAATTAAATGCTCACTTAAGGATTATTCTTCTCTCATCAAAATATTCTTCACCCAGGTACTCCCATCTGATTTTTACAGTCCATAATCCTCTTTCAATAGCAGTAACTGGAATTAATTGAACTCCAATACTATCAACTGATAGTGGAATTCGTAAATCGTTGTCAGCATTGGAAGGACGGTAAAAATAAATTTCGCCCTGAATATTTTTCTTTGAAAATTTTGGAGGCAGACCAATCTCTACAACCGAACCGTTAAAAGATATTATCTCATCCTGATCAAGCCTTTTTGTCCTGTCTATTCTATCAATCTGCTGCTGATATTTAATTTCCTGATCATAGTAATCATCTGCCACAAGATTCACATCCTGGTTCATCATATAGATTCCCATCAATATGGTTATGCTCATAAATACTGCAATAGATATTACTATTCCAGTTCCCCAGCTTAATCGTCTGTTGGGAGTGCTAATCTTTTTTTTCATATTCATCCCTTTTCTTTACCGGACCAAGCAGTGTAGTTTTAATTTTCCTAATCAACAAATCGTTCTGATAAACTCCTATTTCTATCGGAGTATTCAATCGCCTAATATTATCGTTGGATAAGATAATCATAAATTTTGCATCTATTATTTCTTGTGGCTCAATTAACAGATCATTTCCTATGATCGATATCTCCCCTTCAATATTTTCCAGTTTCAAATTCAATTCTGCTTTGTCAAATGTTTTGTTAACGATATTCAAATCATAAATGTTGCTTACTTTTTCTCCTGGTTGCTGCTGGTATAACAATCCGGGAGTTCTTAAAATATTTATGCTGAAGTCACTTCTTGTTGCCATCAGGAAACTTAAAAGACCCGTTAGAACAACGAGCACTGCAGTGTATGCAACCGCCCTGGGGGTGAAGGAAAATTTTTTCTTTTTCTCTATTGAGTTAATAGACGCGTATCTTACCAGTCCCTTTGGTTTATTAATTTTGTCCATTACAAAATCACATGCATCAATACAGGCGGTACAATTGATACATTCCAGTTGAATACCGTTCCGGATATCAATTCCTGTAGGACAAACATCAACACAAAGATTGCAGTCAATGCAATCACCATTATTTGTTCTTACTTCTCCTTTTTTAAGCAAACCACGAGGTTCACCCCGAATATTATCGTAAGCAATAACAATTGAATCCCGGTCAAGCATAACACCCTGTAATCTGCCATAAGGACAAACTACTGTACAAACCTGTTCCCGGAAATATGCGAACACCCAGTAGAAAATTCCGGAGAATACCATTATTGCTATTAATCCCTGTAAATGTTCGGAAGGCGGATCGGTAATGATTTCTAACAACCTGTCCATAGAAATAATGTAAGCAAGAAAAAAATTCGCTATGATGAATGAGATAGAATAGAAGATCATATGCTTTAATAATTTCTTTAGTGCTTTTTTTCGATTCCAGGGTTGTGCATGTAATTTTTTTTGATCTCTAAAATCACCTTCAATCCAGTATTCTATTTTTCGGAAAACCATTTCCATAAAAATGGTTTGAGGGCAAGCCCATCCGCAAAACACTCTTCCAAATACTGAAGTGAAAAGAAAAATTGACACGATAGTAGCAATCATTGCAAGAACTAAGAGAAAGAAATCGTGGGGACCAAATGGTATTCCAAACAGGATGAAATTTCGGTTAATTATATCCAGGAGAATTAAAGGACGTCCGTTTACTTTTATAAATGGAGTAACAAATAAAAATAAGAGCAGCAGTGTACTCACAACATTGCGGGCATTATAAAACCTTCCAAACGGTTTTCTCGGATAAACCCATTTTCTTTTCCCCTCTTTACTAACAGTTGTAATCTGGTCTCTAAAACCCTGGTTTGTATCTTCTTTACCTGCCTCTTCAGTAATCGTCTTTTCCATATAATATCAGATAACCATTCATAAGAATGGATTCAAAATTTTCTATTGATTAGTATCATCCCCTGCATTCTCCGAATCCGGCTCAATCCATATTTCACCTTCAGCATCTTTGGGAGCTAAAGATGTTGTTCCCTGCATTGACATAATATAGCTGGCTACCTGTTGAATTTGAATTGGATTAAGTTGTGTCTGCCAGCTTATCATTCCCTTTGCGGGTATACCATATTTAATCGTTTTAAAGATATTTTTTATTCCTCCACCGTGAATCCAGTATTCATCCGTGAAATTCGGACCAACGAGCCCGCCGCCATCATTAGCATGACATGCCACGCAATTTATATCATAAATTTCCTTACCTACGAGTAATGAAACATCGTCAATTAGCCTAGTAACAGTTTCCTCTGTAAGCAGCGCACCTGTGTTCATTAACTCAGCTTTTTGAAGCGCGGCAATCTGCATCTCTTCTTCATATTCTTCATACATTAATTTGCCTGTATTGAAAACATGAAAATTCAGCATATAATAAATTGAAAATAGAATTGTCACCCAGAACAAACCTGTAAACCATGGGGGAATTTTACTGTCGAGTTCTTTTATACCATCGTATTCATGATCAAAAAGTATTTCACTTTCTTTTTCAACCGGTACCGACCTGTTTAGCAATGAGGTAAGTTTTCTAAGAAATACGGATCCTTTTTTACCAACCGGTTCTCTCCTGCTCTCAAAATATATTAATCCAAGAAAAGCTGCTATTACAATAAGTAATAAAACAATAGCTACAATATCATAATAGCCGGGCGGGAAGTCGCTATCTCCGGCTGCAAAAATATTTCCTGAAGGCAGCCCTATAATTATTGCAATGAATTTCATTTTTACATTTTGAAAAACATTATTCATCATTTGATTCACCTGTTGAAT
>JASFSF010000114.1:0-7187 GCA_050114555.1 Ignavibacteria bacterium | reverse complement strand
TCCAAATCTTCATAATTAAATCCGCCTGCATTTGATAAAAATCCCTCTTTCCTTCTTCTGCCATCAGTATCATATTCCCCAAGCTTGCCGAACACAAGCAGACCTTTCCCACTGTTCAAAAATCTTTTCAAATTCACACTTGCTGCAGAAGATAGCACTTCAACGGAAGGAAGAATTAATACATCAACATTATCTAAATCATTATCTTCAAGATCATCGTCCGTAATAATTTGATAACCAGTTTTTCTATCTAAAAAAAAGATCTCCCAATCCCGGACCGGATAGAAATTATTATCATTAGGATATATTAAATCTTTAGTCGATTCAGAGTGTACAATACCAATTCTTATATCGGATATGTTCTGGGAATAGCATAAAGCACTTATTAAAGCAGATAAGATTAACAGAGCTTGTATAATTTTACTCATTTCCCGAGAGTGATTATTCTAATGCTCAAAAGTAAAGAAGAAGAATTGAATACCAAAACTTTAGTTGTAATAAATTGATTTGTTAATATCAGGACGGCTTTAATTGATTTATCAATTTGTTAAATATTCACAACGTCAAAATCGATGTAGAAAGTTCTCGATTCTCCTGGATTTAAATCTTCTATGTAAAGATATACTATCTCTGAACCTTTTTGATGAGAAAATTCAGCTACTTTCTTTCCTATAACTTCCGTTTCAATTGCTAAATGATCGGCTTTTTCATTTAGATCTACAAAGGTTACAAAATTTGAAATGGCATTTCTGCCTGAATTAGAGAGAGTCACTGCTACGCGATTCCTGCCTCTTTTCTCTGAACGAATTTCCAGGTATTCGCGCCCTCTGTGCCACTTTTGAATTTTTTCAGCTGTTGTAATCCAGAATTTCTTTTCTATAAGTTCCTGAATAACATCTTCCACCACTCCAATATTTTCCTCGCGGCATTGATAACCAGGATGCATTTTATACAGATAAAGCCCGCCTTCAAATAATACTCTGTCGATATCTTCCTGGTATGTATAAAATTGAAATTCCGGTTCGTCAAGATCAAAATTACGTATCACCTCAAGATCATCTCTGGCTGCTTTTGTAATTGATAAGATTCTATTTTCTCCCCGTATAAATGTTCGTGGAACGGAGCGATCAGTTAGTGAATCTGTAACTAGATAATTATATCCTGCATTTATTGCTGCTGAAATTGTATACTCATCGAACAATCCGTAGTAGGGTAATAAGCCTGTTACAGATGTAGCCGAAATATTTTCAATCACTTCTCTGGCATCAATCACTTTCTCAAGTTGTACGTCATAACTTTGAAGACTATTTATCGTATCATTAACAGAAGATAAATATCCAATATCGACAAGCGCACCAACCTCACCATATTTACTTAAAGTTTTTACCAGTTCCTGATTTTCAATTGCAATTTGCGGCTTAATATAGAAAGATACTTCAATCTGATTAGTTGAGAGCACAGGCAGTAGATTTTCTATTTTTGAAACTTCCCCGGTTATAGCCGGTAGAATTACTGCGGCAGCGCTATAGCCTGAGGGCCAATCTTTTACGAATGCAATAGGTTTTTTCTGGAGCCAGTTTATACAATTTTTAAAAAGCCTATCGAAATAAATGTAATCTTCCTGAACACCAATAACAGAATTAATATCAAATCCCATCCAAACAAATCTGCCTTCACCGTATTTACCATATACCATTCCGGCAGTTTCCATAATTCCTTCTCGAACCAAACCTTCTTCGAGACGGTAGTTGTACCAGAAACTAACCTGTTCGGTTCTTGGATCGAGCACTTCAACAGCAATTGGATTATCCCATGATGCTATATGTAAAGGATATCCTGTTGGTATGTTTGCCGTAATCGAGTTACCACCTCTAAGAGTATGGATTTTTGTGATATCTCCTTCCCCTATTTCTTTAGTGTATTTAACACCAAAGACTTCCGAAAAGAAATCCCATCCTCTCCATTTGCCATCGCTGGAATAGGAAGCAGTTCCACTCGTAGCAAAAATACTCCCACCAGAATCCAGAAATTTTTTAATCTCAATTATTTCCCTATCGCTCAAGGAAATTGAGCCAGAGAGAACCAGTAAGTCATATTCGAAATGTTTCCCCATTTCTATATCTACATCATTAATTATTTCATATTTGTGATTACCATAATCAAGGAATTTTTTCCAGGTTGCCAGATTATCTTCCTGCCATTTACTCCCTTCAACCAGCATATTCTGAGTATAATCGGAATAGAGAATCGCTATTCCCGGTTCACGTCCAAACAAAAGATTGCCAAGTGACTCGGCATCAGGAATCAATTCATCGGCAGTAAACCTTCCGAACACTCCCCTAAGTATAAAAAGGTAAACCAATATGGAGGCAAGAACTATAATTACTCCAGTAACTATAATTAATAACTGACTTACACCTTTTTTATCAGTGCGTTTTACCGCCAACTTATTACTCCGGAATCTTTATCTTCTCCTGTTGCTACATAGCTTTCAGGAACGTATTTCATAAATTTAGGTTCGGAGGCGCTTATATTGTCTGAAGAAAGTTCTTCCTGATTTCTTCTACGGTATACCCTTCCTTCTTTAACAATTGTTTCAACAGGCTGATAATGCCTTTTAATGAATACAGGTTTTCCCTCCGGTTTTTCAACGACAAGTTCTTTTCTTCCGAACTCAATTGGTTCAACAACTTCTGCCGTTTCAGGTTTTACCTCTTTTTCTTCATACTGATCAGCTCTTTTTTCCTGCAGTTTATACAAGATGTAAGCTCCAATAGCAAGAATAAAGGTACTGATAGTTGCCACAAGTATGATCGTGGAAAGTATTGGTATCAGTTCCATTGAATTACTCTTTCAATTAATTAAGAAATAGTTTATGCCGGTTTACCCGGCCCTCTTTAACTTGCCCCATTTCATTCTTATCCCTAAAAACTCTTCGATTGTTGACATCGCTTTACATATATCAATTAAAAGTATAAATACCATTCGATAAATAATACTATAAGATACTAAACGAAAATCTTCACCTTCAGAAGCTAAGCAATAAATTGCGGTAATAAGATCCAGAAGTGCGAGACCTGCCCACCAATAAAAAATAAGAGAGGTAAATCCGAAAGCAAGTGCAGCAACAATAAAGAATAAATTTGCTGCAATGTTCATAGATGGCCAGATCAATGCCTCAAAAAACATTGTCCAGAGAATAAAAGTGTTCCCAAAACTTTTAGTCGGATTTATCATTAATTTTTTATGTTTTCTAATTGACTGAAGAATTCCCCTTGTCCATCTGTATCGTTGCTTTAATAATTGCTGCAATTCAACCGGGGCCTCCGTATAAGAGATCGCTTTTGGTTCATAAATTATCTTCCAGCCCCTGGCCATAATTCTTAAAGTTAAATCAGCATCCTCAGCAAAAGTATCGCTTGTATACATTCCCGCATCTTCAATTGCTTCCCTGCGGAAAATTCCAACCGGGCCAGGAATGATGTTCACTAATTTAATATAGCTTTGAGCACTGCGTGCCATGTTCAGACCTTCAATGTATTCAAGTGCCTGAAGATCGGTTAGAAACGTGCCCCTGTTCTGAACTTTCACATTACCGGCAACTGCACCAATTTCATCGTTTACAAAATGTCTGAGTGCTTTCCTGAGGCAATTCTCAGATAACTCCGAATCACCATCCATACACAAAATGTAATCAGCCTCAGAACAATTGATACCGGCGTTTAACGAATTTGCTTTACCGCTATTTTCTTTATTTATTAATGTAACTTTCACTTCGCGTGAACGTCCGGGTTGGTATCCAACCATTGATTCTACAATTTCCCTTGTATCATCAGTTGATCCATCATTCACGACAATTATTTCAAAGTTTGAATATTTTTGTCTCAATAATGATTCAATTACCTTCCTAATAATTTTTCCCTCGTTATAAACAGGAATAATGATTGAAACAAAAGGGCTAAAGTTTGAATCCTTTTTAAATGTATACTCATTAAGGGAAAGGTATGCCAGAATCAGAATGCCAAAATATCTAAGCAATAAAATCAAGAGAAAGACTACCATAGCTACTATAATTGCATATTCTATCAACGAAGAAACAGATAAAACGGTCATTGGAAGAGTGTAAATTATAACCAGTATTAAAAATATCGATGCCAATCCGCTTACAAATAATCTCCGGAGGATTCTAGGTCTTCTGTTATAATTTGAATTATTCTTTTTTCCCGGAGATAGTCTAACTAGTCTTCTTTTTATTTTGGAATTGCTTTTCATAATTATCTAAATGTTGATCGCTGAGAATTTTCAACAATAATGCCATTAAACGGCTGAAATTGTTAGATTATTGCACATAAATTTACGATCCAATGAAACAATAATGGATAATCGGTAATTGATGTTTCATTTTAATACAAACTGTAAAGTAGGCAAAAAAATAAAAGACTTCAGGTGAATTTTGGAGACAGGATTTCTGATAAATAGCTTACTGATTACAATGTCCAGAAAACAGCAATTCCTAATGAAAATGCACTGTAACTTTCATTTAACCTGACAGTATTGCTGAAAGCTGCATCTGTTTGCAATACAAGATTTCTGGTAATGTAATACTGGAGAATCCCCTGGACTTCTTTCACTACAAAATTATCGACGGGTACGAGTCCTACTTTTCCTTTAAGATTCAGATGTATTTCACTCTCCGAAAATGTTTTCCATTCTATCCATGCACTGTGAGTCTCAAAATTGCTCGGCGACCAATACTCTGTCTTTTGTTCATTAAAATCGTAGTGAAAATATTCATAACCTGCTTTGAATATATTATCAAACGATTTACCCAGGCATAATGAAAGTTTATTTCCCCTGTTATCGTCTGAAACAGAAATGTAGGAAAAATCTGCTCCAAGAAGAATTAGATCATTGGTGGTGAATTCTGCTACCAATCTTACAAAGTTAGCATTAAGTCTCTGGTTAACCAGGAATGGAGAATAAAGTATCTGAGCAGCATCCGCAGCATAAAAAGATGCTGAAAATTTATACTTGTTTTCACGTTCGGCCGTTATTGCAGCATCAAAGATATTACTGCTCTGATCATTTTCATAGTTAGTTATGCCTGCACCAAACATAGCTTTTACATATTTACTAAAACTAAGAATACTATTGGCACGAATGATATTAATATTCAAACTTGTATCGCCAGAAGAAAGAGAACCGAGGTACCCGCCTACTGAAACAGCCAGATAGTTTGTCAATCCTACTTCCAGTTTTCCACCCTGTGTATTATAGGTGAAATCCAGATCATCGTTAAAATATGTTGCAGAAGGAACAAATGAAAAATATGCCGGGAAAGATGCAGATGAAAAACCATATAAACCTTCAGTTCCCAACCATTCCATTCTGGTTTGTAAAATATGTGACGAAGGTGATATCTCAAGCATAGCAGCATATATTCTACGTGCGCTTTCATAATCGTCTAATTTCACATACGTATCACCCAATAATATCTTAACCTCAGAATCATCACCATTTGAGTCAACCAATTTCTCAAGTTCGTGCAAGGCCGAAATTGAATCCCCGCTCCAGAAGTATACTTTTGCCAATTGTTTGGATAATTCATAATCATCAGGATACTGACCTACCAAATCCTCATAGATTTTTATCGCCTCTTTATAATTATCATTACACAAATAAGCTTCAGCAAGTTCCTTCTTCAAAGAGCCTTCGGAATATGGATGTTCAAAGTATTCATAGTATGCTTTTACTGCCTCGTCACAGTTTTTTCTAAAAGCATGTTTCCTGGCAATTTCAAGCAGACCAAACGCATCATTTTCTCTATTATTTTCTTCCTGTATGGCAATTGAATTTTCTAAGTTTAATAAATCACTATTTACCGGATCAAGATCTAATCCCTTTTTCAAATAAGTTCTTGCTTCGTCTAACTTATTTGTTTGAAGTTTGAGCATCGCTGCGGTTATAAGCGCATCAAGGTTTTCCGGTTCATCAACCAGCACTAGTTTAATGCTTTCATCAGCTTTATCAAGATCAGAGTTCATCCAGACTAATAGCTGACCGTATAACAGATGATAATCAGTATTGTCAGGGGCATTGGTTATTAGAATTTCCATTTCATTAAGTGCGGCATTTAGTTCACCAGTTTGAGAATACAATCTGGCTTTATAATACCTTACTTCTTCATCATCTCTATTACTCTCAAGGTAATCATTCAATTTATTGATAGCTTTAAAGTAGGCCATCTGTAAAGAATAAAACTCAACCAGTTTTAAGAGTGTTTCCTTGTCACTTGGATTTTTCTGAAGTTTCTTTTCAAGTGAAAGAATCTGTGCCTCATAATATTTATCCCTTTTAGTTGCCAGATCTGCTTTCGCTTCGATAAACCTCTTTTCAGATGATTCGGACCTGGAAAGAATTTCCAATTGTAAGCCAGCTTCTTCAAACCGGTTTTTATTTACTAGTTCTGCCAATAATAAATATCTCGTTTCAATGTCATCCGGATTTTTTTTAAGTGTCGCAAAGTATCTGTCTATGGCATAGCGTTTTGTTTTGTTTTTCAATGGGATTCCATAATTATAGCGAGTTGTAGTATCGTTAACAGTGTAAACATATCCCTTACCTCGTACAATATCATAACCGTCCATTGCTTCTTTGAAGTATGGTCTCAATTCAAGAGCATTTTCAAAAGCTTTAAGTGCAATATTTTTTTTCCCAAGCCACATAGTAAAGTATCCGTATCTTGACCACAACCTATGATCATCAGGAAATTTTTCTGTATACTCTTTAAGAAGCGGTTCGCCTTTTTTAATGTGACCGGTCTTTACAAGAATTTCCGAATATCTTATCAACTCATCTGCAGATGCTTTCTCGCGCTTGAGATATTCATCATACCAATTTTCTGCTTCCTGCCATTCCCCCAGTTTTTTATAATTCTTACCCACCTCAAGATAGTTTTCTGCATTATGGGGATTGATTGCAATCTCTCTTTTGTAGCCTGCAATTATATTGTAAAGTATCTTATGAAACTCAACGGTTGTTCGTGCAAGATTTGATTGATATTCCTTGTTTTGGGGCTCAAGCTTTAGTGCAGAACGAAAATCATAAACAGCTTTTTCAAATTCACCCCTTTTTTCAAAACATTCACCTCTAAGGTTAAAGCCTTCCGGGTTTTGAGGATTTGCAGA
>JASFSF010000113.1:0-7216 GCA_050114555.1 Ignavibacteria bacterium | reverse complement strand
ATCACTTGCATTATTTGTTCTTATTAGCTTTTCAATTTCCTCAAGGTATTGTGTAAGACGCAGATAACCTCCCGGCTTCAGTAAATCGGAACAAACTGTTACCGGAGATAATCCACAGCGAATCGTATCGGAAACATTAAACACATCCACGCCTGCACAGAATGAAAGGTCGAGTTCGCCGTTAAAATCATTCTGCAACTTTGCTGCAAGATTTATACTTATTGGATGCAAAGCTCTGCCGCTTGTGTAAACCATCTTTTCATTTTTTGGCAGCCAGTTAGTGGAATTTAGTGATTCAAGTGTATTGGTAAGCTTTAACGCAAAATCAACACCATTTTCACTAGCAGACTTGCGAAGTGAAGTAATCATGCTTACCGCATCTTCATATTTTAAGTCATGTTCAAACGCTTCATCCGGCACCGTAATCTCATAGCCAAGTTTTTCATTCAGAATATTTCTTACACTCTCTGGTCCTAACAAAGTCGGATTTAACTTGATAGCGGTATGCAGTTTTCTTTCTTCGATTAAATATTTCCCGATTTTCTCAATCTCATCGGATGGACAGCCATGCATTGTAGATAGGGTTATGTTATCAGATATCTGATCAGGTATATTTATTTCATTTATCGGCGGATAGAGTTTTTCAAGTGTGACTATCTTTTCATCCTTCTCTTTTCTGCAGTCATTCATCTTATCGAAGAACCATTGAACATTGGGTTTCAAAATGCCTGCAAGATCATACCCGACACTTAAATTAAAAATAAAGCCAGCTTCCTTTGTATCCCATCCAAATTTATGTTTTAACAGATGAATGATAATCCATGCGTTCAGGTATTCATCAAAAGAATCGTGAACTTTTAGCTCCTGTGACCATTCACAATTATAACCTTCATCTTCCATATCGATGCATGGTTTTGTTACTTCTATTTCATCAAGCGTCTGAACGGTTTTAAGCTCAATAAAACGGGCTCCGCATAACCAGGAAGCAATAATGTTCTGAGCAAGTTGTGATTGGGGTCCTGCTGCTACACCTATCGGTGTCTCAAGAAGTCTTCCAAATCTTTTTATTCTGAATGGATCATCTTTTTTGGGTGTGTAAAAAAACTCTTTATAGAGCCCGAATATTCGTCCTTCTTTCTCTTCGTTGATTATCCAATTGTACAATCGTTGTATCGGTATTCTGTAAAATCTATCACTCATATTTCCTCATGGAATGGAACACTGAAAACACAGATTGAATGGATAATCGCAGATCTGCGTTTATCTGTAACATCAGTGTCATCTGTGTGCTATTTATTCCTGGTTTTTTGTTCTAATAATTTCTGCAGCGATGCTAATTGCTATTTCTTCTGGTGATTCAGCATAAATTTCTAATCCAATCGGAGTGTGAATTTTTTCAAAAAGTTTTTCATTTGCTCCTTCCTCCTTGAGAGCATCGAATATTGATTTTATTTTCCTGCTGCTCCCCATCATTCCAATGTATTTCACCTTTTTATTAATAACTGATTTCAGTGTATCCTTGTCACCTGCATGCATCGGTGTAACGATTATAATATATGAATTTTCGCTCTCAATTATCTGGTTTCCTATTTCATCATACTTAGTGATTATTATTTCATCGGCGTATTCATTTTGCTCAACTGTAAACACATCTTCCCGGTGATCGAAAACTACAACATAGAAACCGATTGATTTCATAATTCTCGAAACTGCTAATCCTACGTGGCCACCACCGGCAATAAATGCGATAAGTGGAAGTCCGATATTTTCCGAATATATCCAATCATCATCATTATTATAATTGAATGATGTTGGTTGAATCTCGCTAGATTCGTTATAAACAATTTCATTGGGAGAAATTAAGAGCGATCCGTTTCGTTTATTTCTTACTGAGTTAACTATATTATTTATCAATTCGATCTGATCTTTACCCAAAATAGAAAAAATAATTATTTGGTATCCACCGCATATCAAGCCTGATTTTTCATACTTTGTTTTTTCTGAGTGATGAAGTCTCTTAATTGTTTTTATTTCATTACCGTAAAGAAGATCAAGGGAGTAATCGAACATATCTTTTTCCATAATGCCGCCGCCTATGGTGCCATACTGATCAGCATCTTCGGTAACAACCATTTTAAATCCCTGTCTGCCTGGGGAAGAATTTGATGATTCTGCAACAGTTAGCAGGACAACTTTTTTGTCTGCTTCAATCTGATCTTGTATGAATTTCCAGGTTTTCAAATCATTTGTTCGAAAATATATTGTTCATCATTTATGGGATTAATTTACTATAATAATAATATACTTTAAATTGAATGTAAGAATAATATTTGCCGCTAATTCGCGAATAAAAATTCGTCGGAGGGTATCATGAGCCAGCTAATCTTCAAACAAGAAAGTTATCAAATCATAGGCAAATGCTTTGAGGTTCACAATAATCTAGGTCCTGGATTTCTTGAAATAGTTTATAAAGATGCTCTGGAATATGAATTTAACAATGCCGGAATTCCTTTTTCGCGAGAGAAGGAGTACAAGGTAAATTACAAAGGGATTATTCTTCCGCATAAATTTTATGCAGACTTCATTGTGTTCGATAAAATAATTTTGGAAGTGAAAGCTGTCTCTGCGATTGCGGATGAGTTTGTTGCTCAGGCAATAAATTATTTAAAAGTATCCGGGAACAAACTTGCTCTGACCGTTAACTTTGGAGAAATAAAACTGAATTCAAAAAGAATAGTATTGGAAAATAAGTTAAAGGAATGGAAGAAATAAGCCGCGAATTCGCGAATGATTAGCGCATTAGCGGCAAATCACTATAACCAAAATATTTATTCTTAAAATCATATATTGTGGCACTTTAAAAATTATTTTTTTCATTAATAACAGGTAAAGAAATTATGTCTATCAGAAATGCAAATGCTGTTTGGAACGGAACCCTAAAAGATGGCAAGGGCAAAATGAATTTCAGTAACTACAGAGGACCATTTACATTCGCATCCCGTTTTGAAGAGGGTGAAGGCACAAATCCGGAGGAATTAGTGGGAGCCGCTCAGGCCGGCTGTTACTCAATGTTTTTATCCGCCCTCATTAGCGGCGAAGGATTAACTCCGAAAAGTATAGAAACAAAAGCGACTGTAAATCTTGGAAGAGACGATATTGGGCCTAACATAACAAACATTAAATTAGATACAACGGTAAGCTGTGAAGGATTAAGCCAGGAAAAATTTAATGAGTTAGCAATAGCAGCTAAAGAAAAATGTCCTATCTCCAGACTTTATGCGGGTGGGACAGCTAAAATAGAACTGGATGCTAAATTAGCCGGTTAGATTTTATTGGTATCCATTGCTAAGCGCCTGACTTTCAGCTACAATTAGAATGTTAGGCGCTTAGTTTATTTTTATAGTAGAACGGACGTTTCTTTTCTATAAACATTCATCAGTACTGTTTCGGTGGCAATGTATTCGAGATATTGTGATAGTATAGTTAGTTGAACTTTCCTTATGTAAAGACTATATTACACAATATATACTGGGAATTAAAAAAGAACAAATCAAACTTGAATCAACGCGAATTGAGAAATTATAGACAATTGTTTCTATCAATAAACAAACTAAGAGTATTATTATGAAGACCAAATCGACATCGTTAAAATTTACTCTTAAAAATTCAGATGAAACCATCGAGCAAGAGGTATTTGTTCCTCACAGAAAATGTCTTGAAGAAAAAAAGGTAAATTTCTATTTAACAAACAAATGTCAATTGGATTGTATTTATTGCAATCGCCAAATTGAAAAAAATGGAGCCGTAGATTTTAATGAACTATCTTCAATCGAGTTAATGAATTTGATTGAGGCCTTTGCTCTTAACAAATTTACCAGGATTAGATTTACAAGTAGATTTGGAGATCCATTATTAAGGAAAGATTTGGAACAATTAATTAAAAAATCTGATTCTTGTCATTTTAGTGAAATATCGTTGACTACGAATGGTTTGAACTTGGTAGACAGAATTAATCTATTAAAAGATTCTGGATTGGATAAAATTTCTATATCAGTTGATACACTTAATAAAAGTAAATATAAATACTTAACAGGGAGAGATAAACTTAATATTGTTCTGAAAAATCTTGAAAAGGCTGCCATTGTTTTTAAAGATAATTTAAAGATGAATATTGTAATTATCAGAGGATTCAATGAAGATGAGGTGTATCATATGATTGATTGGGCGTTAGAAAGAAATATTACTCCACAATTAATTGAATACATCGGGAAAAATGAAAGATACATGAAACAATATTTTTACAATTTAGATGAGGTTATCGAACAACATACGATTAGAGGCTACCAACTTCAAGAAGATAAGTTTGAAAAAAGAACTACAATATTTTATCCCAAAGGCAAAAAGCTGGAAATACGACAATCAAAAAAATGGCCCGAATTATATTATTTAAATGAAAGAATTGCAGTCCATACTTCAGGTTATATTACAAATTTTATGAATGAAAAAACAGGATTACAGCCTGAAGAATTTAATATCGACTATCTAGTCCATTTACTAAATAAAACACATACATTCATAGTTACTGAGAATGACATAAATAAAACTGGTACTTTGGGTAATCGAAATACTGTATGCTGATTGTTGAAATACAAATGTACAGCACCAGCTTTTAGAAGTTGCCGATACAAACGCAGTTTATACGAATAATCGTTTTATATTTTAAAGTTTTTAATTGAAATATATATTTTTCTTTTAAGTTGCACATGCTCTCAACAAAGAACTAAATTTATTTTTATTTATTTAGGGGAAATAATGAATTTCCCTAATCTACATTTTCTAAAAAATATACTCTTGTAAAGAATTATTTTCACTTATGAAAAGAAAAATATTTACTATAGGCTATGAAATACCAGGTCATTCTGATGACTATGTTGATTTTGATTCAAAGAAATCTCTAATGGATGCTGATATTTTAGTCATTTCTCCAGAGTCGTTTTCTCCAAGCGGAGATTGGATCAGGTTTACTTCCGGTGGAGGCGGTTGCTATGATATTTCAACATCAAATAAATACGATCAGAATATTGCTCATATTAAAAAAGAAGTAGAAGATTTTTTAAAGGCTGGAAAAAGTATTTTTATACTTTTGTCGGAAAAAGAAAATCATTCACTAGCTAGTGGTGTATCCCACCCTAGAAAAGGTGAGAATACATATCACACTTATAAGCGTTCTAATTATGATTTTCTGCCAATAAGTATTGGGACTTTAACATCCGCCTCTGGTAAACATATTGAATTCTTAGGTAACTCAATATTTAGTGAATTCTATAAAGAATTTAAGAAATATTTAGAGTATAAACTTTATATAGAAAATTCAACTGATGCACAAGTATTATTTACGGGCAGAGACAAAACAAAAATTCTAGGAGCAATTTGTAAAGTAAATAACGGGCATTTGGTGACTTTGCCCTATGTTAAATATGATGAAGATAAATTTACTAAATACGATGAGAAAAAAGAGGAAGATGTTTGGAATAATGAAGGAATGAACTTTGGGGCTAAACTAATAGATTGTTTCTTAAAAATTGATCAAAGACTAACGGGTGATTCAGAAAAAACACCAATTCCGGAATGGGCTAAGAAAAAAGAATTTTCCACAAATATTGCTCTCTCGATTAAAAAAGAGATAGACAGAAATGAAAAAGAAATAGATAAAATAAGTTTAAAAAATACTCAGCTAAAAGAAAAACTAGCTGAAGAAAACTCCTTAAAAGATTTACTTTTTGAACAAGGAAAGCCATTGGAAGCTGCTGTCATAAATGCTTTAAAAATTATGGGTTATCAAGCGGAGAATTACGATGATGGTGACCTTGAATTAGATCAAGTTATCATTAGTCCTGAAAAGACTAGGTTTATAGGTGAGTGTGAAGGTAAAGATAATAAGGATATAAATATTACAAAATTTAGACAACTAGTAGACTCTTTAAATGCAGATTTTGCAAGAGAGGAGATTAATGAAAGGGCGTTAGGAATTTTATTCGGTAATCCCGAGCGCTTAACCTCACCAGAAAGAAGAAAATTAGATTTCACAAAAAAATGTCAAAATGGTGCTAAAAGAGAAAATATTGCATTAGTAAGAACCGTAGATTTATTTTTTGTTTCAAAGTACCTAAAAGAAAACAAGGACCCAGATTTTCAAAAGAAATGTAGAGATGCAATTATTAATGGTCTAGGTAAAATTGTAGAGTTTCCTACTGTTACAAAAAAGAAATAGAAATTTTTATAACCTCGGATACTCGAAACCGTTAAGCAGTGATGCTTTTCCTCACCTTACTATAAAGATTCATCAATACTTTTTCGGGAGTTATTGGGGCAGAGATTTTGAAGTCTATTCCCGGCCGGAATTCTTTAATTGCATTCATTATAGCAAAATAACCACCGATACCATACATCAGTGGTGGCTCACCAATAGCTTTTGATTTAAATATTCCCAGCGGATTTTCAGAATCTTCAAGAAATTCAATTTTAACTTCGGGAGTAAAATGAATATCCGGTACTTTGTATGTTGAAAGAGCATCGGTCAGCAGCTTGCCGTTTTCATCATAAATAACTTCTTCAATTGTCATCCAGCCAAGTCCCTGCATAATTGCACCTTCCGCCTGTCCACGATCAATAACAATATTAAAGGATTTTCCGAAGTCGTGAACGACCTTTACGGAATCAATTTTATATATTCCACGAAGGCAATCGACTGTAGCTTCTATGATTGCAGATCCATAGGAATGATATGCAAATGGCTTTCCTTTTTCTTTTGTTTTATCAAAATGAATTCCCGGCGTTGCATAAAATGAATGAGATGAAAGACTAACTCTTTTGAGATTTGTAGTCTTTATCAACTCATTCCAGGTTAATTCAGTTTTCTTATCGCCAATGTAAACCAGCTCATCCTTTATATTGATTTCAGAACTATCAGACACATTCAGAATTTCTGCTGCAACTTTTTTAAGATTGGCTAAAACATTATGGCAAGCCTGTTCGGTTGCTTTTCCGTTAAGATCTGCGCCGCTGCTTGCTGCTGTTGGTGATGTATTTGCAATTCTTGTTGTGTTTGTTGTTTCTGTTTTAACCCTATAAATATCGATTGAAAAAACAGATGCAGCAACCTGTCTTATTTTTTCATTTACACCCTGTCCCATTTCAATGGCAGCAGTGCTGATAC
>JASFSF010000112.1:0-7263 GCA_050114555.1 Ignavibacteria bacterium | reverse complement strand
TAAATTTTTGAAGAATAAATTGTTCATATTCCTGAATATTTTCAACTGCAATCTTTAAAAGGAAATCACTTTCACCGGTAACGTGATAGCATTCTAGCACTTCGTCAAATTTGCTTATTGCTGTTGTGAAGTCATCGATGGTAGTATTCCGGTGAATTGTTAAAGATACTGAAATAAGAGCAAATGTGTTTTTACCTATCTTTTCCGGATTTAGAAGTGCCGCATAATTTCTTATTATTCCGTTCTTCTCTAACCTCTTGACTCTGTCAAGCATTGCCGGCGGGGAAATACCTACTTTCGATGCAAGTTGTACATTTGTAATCCTTGCATCTTCCTGTAAGATATTCAAAATATTTTTATCAATATTATCTAAATTCAATTAGTTGCCTTATAATATAAGATATTTATAACATAATATTAATAATATAAAGTAAACAGTAAATATTATCAACTATTATTTTGTATTGCAAAAATTTTCTCAAGCATTGAGTTATTAGAAATAAGTTTTTGTTAAGATTGATTAGAATGGAAAGATAGCCGATTTTAGAATACAGGAAAATTTTAGGAATTCAATAATGGGAAATTCTGGAACTACTAACATCCGGGAGAAGCAAAATGCTGCTAACAAAGCTGTTGAGTTTGTTAAGGACGGCATGACCATTGGACTTGGAACAGGCTCTACAATTAATTTTTTCCTGGATAATCTCGATGAGAAAATCCGAGGAGGTATAAATGTAACTGCAGTTTCAACTTCGGCTCAAACAACTAAGCGGGCGGATGCACTTGGTATTGATATTAAAGATCTTAATGACGTAAAAAAAATTGATGTTACCTTCGATGGGGCAGATGAAGTTGATCCAAACTTAAATGGAATTAAAGGTGGTGGTGGTGCATTATTGTATGAAAAAATTGTTGCGGAAATATCCGAGAAGAATATTTGGCTGGTGGACTCAACAAAATATGTAAATTGTCTGGGAAAATTTCCTCTACCGATTGAAGTTGTTCCTTTTGGTTCCGGACATTTAATAAAAATTTTAGAATTAAAAGGTTACAATCCGAAATTCCGAATGAACGGAAAAGAATATTTTCTATCAGACGGGGGTCATAAAATTATCGATTTGCATTTAGATCAAATTGATGATATAAAATCTTTAAATACTAAATTACTATCGATCACTGGAATAATTGAGACTGGTCTATTCCTAGATATATGTGATGTACTTATAATCGGTGAATCGAAAGAATGCAGGATAATTAATAAAAAAAAGCCGGCATAATAACCGGCCTTTGTTCTCCCAATTATTAAAATCTACTTTGAAGGGGTCATTTTCTTTATTTCCCGTGAAACTTTCCTCGAATTATTATATGCCAGGCAACCTAATAAACTAATAAATGCAAGGACAAATACTTCGGCAATTCCCATTTTTAAATCTCCTGCGTAACTGAATTATTAATTATTGACGGGAATTTTCAACTATAATGCCACCAGATATGACGCTGGCAGTTAAAAAATAATTAAAAAATGATAGCAAGAAATTTTACAATTTCACAATTAAGGTAATATTTACCTATTTGGTCATATTTTTTGTAAAAAGGTATGGTAAGGGGAAGATTCTTTAAGATTCCACAGACCATTTAAACTATCAGAATAGCTAATAATTTTATCCTCGCCGGTACATTTATTATTTACGGGGAAGAATAACGGTATTAAACGAAGGGATTGTACCCACGACAGGATTCCTCCGTAGGAGTCCCTTTGGGAGAACCTGTGGTCTACGGTTTAGGATACCATTGTTTCACATCCTGACTGATGACCGTAGGAAAGATATTTAAATGTCAATGGTGGTGACTTTATTTTCCCAGAATTATTCTCGTTTACCCTGCGATCTATGCGACTCGTCAATCCAGCAAATCGTCTGTTAAATTATGTACCCTTTGACACGTCATCGAAATAGATACTCAAATTAAACTCCAGGAATAGATTTGGGCAATAATTGAAGAGAATTGTACCCACGACAGGATTCGAACCTGTGGCCTACGGTTTAGGAAACCGTTGCTCTATCCAGCTGAGCTACGTGGGCAAATATGAAAAAACAAAACAGGTAAGTGCAAAAGTAGCGAAGATTTGTTTCTTTTAAAAGATGGAATCAATTATCCCTGTTAATGTAATCCCTTAAAAAACTTATTGTGGTATTTCATCTAGCTTTGATCAAGAGAGTTATAAGCAGGATTTATAAAGATGTTTTCCAATTTCGATTTAATAATCCTGCTGGTTATAATTTAACTACATATTAAACCAGTAAGTGAACTTGATCATGAAAATATTATCGGGCCGTATATTTACCATTTTACTCATTGATTTATTAAACTGGAACCTTCCTATTTCCTCATCAACTTCTCGCGATTGTGTCCATACAAAGTAGATTACCGATCCGGGAAGATATTCCCATCTTAATACTGCATTACCTCTCAATGAAATAAAATTGAAATCATTTTCACCAACATCAATAGGTTCGGCAGGGCCGTTTCCGTCAGGATCTGCCTTATTGGTTTCTTCATCAAATGTTGAGTTGCCCTCACCATAAATATTGAAATCGTAAGTTCTTGCAGCTGCCAATTCTTTATAGTTTGTATAACTTCCTGATGAAATTAAAGGCTGAACATAAAGCTGTAAACTTAATGATGGACTAAAAATCCAGTTCAATCTAAAACTCGCCGAAAGAGTTTTCTGATCAAGTTCAGCAAACACATACCTGTGGTTAAAAGTATTTACTGCTAACGGATCTTCAAAGGTGTCAACGTATTGTGCATGTTCAATTGTTCTTACAAACTCCGGGGTAAATTCAATTGACAGGTTTGGTAATGGATGAAATTCGAATCCTGTTTCAAACCAATAATCGTATGAGGGACCAGCTTTATAGTAACCCCCGTGAACCTGTACAATCCAATCTTTCCGGCTGTCAGTTCCTATGGTAGCCCATCCCTGGAAATAAGCAGGATTTAATGTAAGCGGACCTCCACGGGTTCTTAAATAGTTTGTGACTTCAGGACTGTAGGATAAATTCCAGCTTGCCCAATAGTAATCTAACGATTCGATGTATCCAAAATGAAAGATACCCTGACCATTAATATTTCCTGAGAAGTCGTAGTTTTGAAATATTGCCGCTCCAAGTTCCAGGTATCTATAAACATCCGTTGGATCTGACCAATAATAACCGGCTCCGGCATGCCAGTTAATTCTGTCGGAACGCCACAAAAAACCCATATCATTAACGTCAAATTCGGGAGATATTATTCCAAACGCTGTATTAACAAAAAAGTTGCCCTTCTGTTTGTTTAGATAAAATCTACCGGCGTAACCTGTCATCGAAGTTGTGGTGCTGTCAACTTTAACATGATCAACATCCGGTCTCTGAAAATAATGACGCGAATTTCTTTGCAGGTTTATCATTCGTTGTGTGTTCCCTCCTACATGAGATATTCCTGTCCACCCAGCAAGAACCCATGTCTGCGATGAATCCAGGAAAGTCCAACCGTCAATACCAAATGAAAATGCCTTTTGGTTAATATCATCTCTTAAACGGTCTTCTCTAAAATCTCTTAGTGATAGAGTTGATATAAATCCCAGTCCGTGTTTTCCTTCATCAAATTCTTTTTGAGTTCTGATCACCCCATAATATGAAAGGGGTTCTATTTCAACTTCGGACCTATTATCTTCATATTGAATCTCAGCAAATTCACGCTTGGTTATAGCCTGAACAGTTCCAAAGTTCCAGCTTCCGGCAATTTTACCTGTTAATTTGGCAGCACCCAGGATGTGAGTTCCGGAAGGAACATCGCTATAATCATTATCCGGGAGTACCCCCTGTGGAGTTCTTCCTATTCTTCTGCTGTAAAAGAAATTGAGAGTACCCCAATTAAAACTCCAGTAGTTTCTTGCACCGCCATAGCCAAAGTTAAATATGGTTGAACCTTCGGTAAAGAATGGTCGTTTCTCATCAAAAAATGTTTCTACATCGCTCAGGTTCAATACAGCGGGATCAATTTCAACCTGTCCGAAATCCGGGTTGATTGTTGCATTGAGTGTGAGATTAGAACCAACACCCATTTTGAAATCTGCACCTAATCCCTGAATATAATTCGAACCATCATTAAATGGATCGCCAGCATCATGCTGCAGATATTCTGCCCGGGTTGTAACATATGGAGTTAGTTCCATTTGTCCACCAATGGATATCTGATCGATTCCTTTCAAATCAGCAAAGTGTGAAACAAATCCATTATCATTCTTAGGAATAAATACGAGAAAATCCCGTTCATTCTTTCTGGCAATTGTTCTTCTGAAATTAATGCCCCAAACATTTTCTTTATTCTCATTGAATCTTAATTGAGAAAAAGGTATTCGCATCTCAGCGGTCCAGCCTTTGCCGTCTCTTTGAATTTCAGCTTCCCAAACTCCATCCCAGGAATCATCATCCCAGTTATCATTATATAGTACACCATCCACTAAGGAGCCTGCTGCATTAACAGTAAAGAAATAACCACTTCGTCTATCGTAATAAGGATCGAGGTAGATTGTTATGTGATCTGAATTAACCCATTCATCTCTGCGTGCTAATCTTGCAGTTATCGAATCAGGTGATGAGTCAAACATTCTTGCCCCTACATAAAGTGCATTATCATCATATGCGATTTTGATTATTGTTTTCTCAGTAGGTGGTGCACCCTCAACCGGATCTCGCTGAATAAAGTTTTCAAATCCCCCGCCATTCATCCAAACAGCTTCAATCAATTTTCCATCTAATTCAATTGTGCCGGCTAATCTTAAAGCTTTTATTGTTACATCACTATTTCTAATTTGTAATGTATCGACTGCAAACGCAGTGAAAGAAGAAATAACTATCAGCAGAAACAATTGTATAAAACGATTCATTTATAGAACTCTCCTTTACCTGTTTGGTTACAATGTAGACGGATTACTCCGGAAATAGTTGCTTTTCAAAATTTTTAATAACTCTGGTAAATTATGCAGGTGATTGAAACATCACCCGCATTTTTTTTGTAAGAACTAACGATTAAACTTTTTTATTATTGTATTCAATCGCTGATATATTGGATGAGCGGATTAATAAAATGATAAATCAATGATCACTTCAATTTCTTTATTTCAATTTCTCCCAGGCCACTGTTTAATTCAATTTCAGAACCACCGCCGTTCAATTCAAAAATTGCTTCGATTCTTTTTTTGCCGTTCACCCTTTTAACTGAGACCGGTTCAAAATCTGAAAAAATAGGCTCGATACCTTTTAAATGATCTTCCCAATCCACAACATGAACGGTTGCGGTAATTCTTGCTTTTGCCGTTGATGGTATCATTAGAACTATATCACCATTGCCTGTATTTAATTCACTCTTATTTTTACCATCTGGGGTAATCTCTGCATATATATTCCCCGAACCGGTGTTAGCATCCAGATATCCGGTTATGTTTTTAAGGGTCAAATTACCTGCCCCTGTGTTTACATCAACTTTCCCTGAAGCAGATTCCAGCATTATATTACCTCCACCGGTATTAACATCGGCAGTACCGGAAACCTTACCAACCTTAATATTACCACCGCCAGTATTTATATCGGCATTACCATTTACTGTGCTCACGGAAATATTACCACCGCCAGTAGATAAATCCGCTGATTTATTTATCGATTGTACTGTGATGTTTCCACCACCGGTAGTAATATCCGCCGTACCTTCGATAATACCTACTTCAACTTCTCCTCCACCGGTTGTAACATCAGCATTGCCAAGAACATTCTTCAAGCTTACATTTCCGCCACCGGTTGTAATATCGGCTACACCATTAATATCCTGGGTTTCAACATTTCCACCACCGGTAGTTATGTCAACATTACCTTCCATTGAAACCTGAACTGAAACATTTCCGCCACCGGTTGAAAAATCAAGATCTAATGTCGATGGCCCTGTGATTTCAAATCTTAATCTATGTGAATCTTCACCTTCGAATTCGATATTTACAATGGATCCGGATTTTTCCATTTTAAGAAATTGGAGTTCTTCGGAAAGAATGTTTTTAACCATTACTTTAACTTCCGAACTGCTCCCCTTACTGTAAGTGACATTTCCAAAATGTGTCGATACTTTTAATATGTCCCCTTTTTTTACTGAGAAAGTCTTCTCTTTATCTTCAGCAAAAGAGGTAACTACCATCACTGAGAATATTAGTAACAATGCAACAGTAAAGATGTTCTTTGTTCCTGTGGTTTTCATTTTAGTTATACTCCTGTAATATTGTTTTTGTTCTGTAACGTACGTACGAATTTTCATCCGTCTGTAGTTTTTGTTTAAATAGATCAAGTTCTTTCTTATTGAGTATCAATCCCTTTTTACCTGCATCAACCAGGGCATTTATTGCTTCAATTCTTAAACTTGCACTTGAATCACTTGTTAAAACGTTTATATATGCTTGTTTTATCTGATCATCAAATGGTAATTTCTTTAATAAATTAAGAGCTTCCCTTCTAACTCCGGGATTATTGTCTGTAACAGCAACGGTTATCAAAGCATCCCGGACATCATCATCAAACTGAATGTTTGTATTCTGTTCCATTGCATTTATAGAATTTAATCTAGCTCCCGGATTTTGTTCATTTAGCATTGAGAACGTTAGAATACTTTGGATATTAGGATCATCAACGCGGCCTTTCATGTAAACAGGTTTTAATGCATCGAAAGTAAACTCAATTTCTCCATCAGTTGGATCGGAATCGATAAAATTGATGTTACTTATTTTTAAATCTTCCAATAAAAATGGAGTTTCATTTTGAGTGAGTTGTTGTTCTGGAATATCAGAAGAATTAAATATTAAGTATCCGGCAAAGAATCCAACCAAAACCATTGCTGCAGCAGAGACAGCTAATCTATATTGGTCAGGAAAAATTTCACCAATAAAAAGCATTAACCTTTCACCAAATCCTTTGTGATGTCTTTCATTTCTTATAGCACCTCTTAGTTGCGAACGTGCTTCAAGAAGCATACTTTCGTCTACCTCGGTTTCGCTATTTACAGACACCAGCTTAAATAATTTTTTTTGTTGTTCAAGCTCATGTTTGCATTCATTACAAAAGTCGAGGTGTCCCTGCAGCAACTTTTGCTCATCGGTTTTGAGCTCACCGAAAAGTGAAAGCCTTAATAATTTTTTATATTCGTTATGATTCATGATATACTCCGGTATACTAATACGCA
>JASFSF010000111.1:0-7312 GCA_050114555.1 Ignavibacteria bacterium | reverse complement strand
AAATTTTATAATTAAATAAAGGACGGACTATACCATGATACACGAAAAAGAAATTAATCAGGAAATTAATGAAATTGACGGACGTGAAGATTTTCAAGAGGTTGCAATGCCTCATCAGGATGCACTTTACAATTACGCTTTAAAAATTGCTGCAAACTCAGATGATGCTTCAGATCTCGTGCAGGAAACATATTATAAAGCATACCGGAATTATCATCAATTTGAAAATGGAACTAACAGTAAAGCATGGATGTTTATGATTCTGAAAAACACTTTCATCAACAATTACAGGAAAATGAAAAGGGAACCGGTAAAAGTTGATCATGATGATTTCGATGGAATCTATGAAAATAGCAGTAATCAGTATAGAAAAGAAAATGATTTTGAGTTCGATTTCTATAAAGATTTATTGGATGATGAACTTTCAGATGCTCTGGATAAACTGCCGGCAAAAATGAAAGAGGTTTTTCTTCTTTGCGATCTCGAAGGTTACACTTATGAGGAAATAGCTGAAATCGTAAATGTTCCGATTGGTACTGTTCGTTCCAGACTGCACAGAGCTAGAAAAATTTTACAGGACGAATTATTTGGATACGCAAAAGTTAACGGGTATCTGAACTAAATTTTCGGAACCGTCTTAAAGCCTTGTAAAATAAGTAATTATGGTTATATTTCGATTACTGTATTGCTTAGTGAAGTTACGATTTCTATACTCAAGATAAGACGGTTTCCCCTTAATAATTAACAATCTGAATTGAATAATCCTATTATTGTATTCAGAACAAAGGTATTGACAAAAAGTAATTTAAAATATTGAAAAAAGTAATTATCATAGGTTCAGGACTCGGCGGTTTATCAACCGCTCTTCGGCTTTCGAATAAAGGTTATGATATAACCATTCTTGAAAAGTATTCAACTCCCGGTGGAAGATTGAATACGATTGAACAGGATGGATTCAGATTCGATATGGGACCTTCTTTTATGAGTATGACATATGAATTTGATGATTTGTTCAAGAGTGCCGGACTTGATAATCCATTAATTATGAAAGAACTGGATCCGATTTACCAGGTATTTTTTGAAGGCAGTGAAAAGCCATTCAGAATCTTTAAAGACCTGAAAAAGCTGGAATCTGAATTTAAAGGTATAGAGGATAATCTGGCTGAGAAACTTGAAAAATACTTGAATAAAGGTGGAGAGTTTTTTCATGATACTGAAGAACAGGTTGTAAAATCCAATTATAAAAATAAACTTGACTACATATTAAAGTTATCAAAGGTTCCTAAAAAACACTTGCCCTATTTATACAGGACTATGTGGAAAGAACTAGAAAATTCTTTTGACTCGGAAGAAGTAAGGGTTATTTTTTCTCTCGTTGCATTCTTCCTTGGTTCAACACCATTTCAAACTCCTTCAATTTATTCACTTTTAAATTATACAGAGTTAAAGCATAACGGGTACTGGAGTGTTAACAATGGAATGTACAGCATTGTTAGAGAGATTATAAAAATTCTCAAATTACGAAATGTAAAGTTTGAATTTAATACTGAAATTGTAGGTGTTGGTAATAACAACGGTAAAGTTGCTCAGATAGTTGACCAAAATAGTAA
Organism: Ignavibacteria bacterium; assembly: GCA_050114555.1. GTDB lineage: Bacteria > Bacteroidota > Ignavibacteria > Ignavibacteriales > Ignavibacteriaceae > BMS3ABIN03. The sequence continues at coordinate 5,702 of JASFSF010000111.1, read as the reverse complement.
AATCTGGGAAGCGGATATATTCATTGCCAATTCAGATGCAGCAGCCTTCAGAGGGAAAATATTGAACAGGGAAGAGTACAATGAGAATAAACTGGATAATATGCACTGGACTCTAGCACCTTTTACAATCTATCTTGGAGTAAGCGGGAAATTAGATAACCTTATTCATCATAATTATTTCCTTGGTGATAATTTCAGGGATTATGCAAACAGCATATTTACTTCTACCACCAACCCAAAGAAACCTTACTATTATGTGAATGCATCATCAAGATCTGATGAAAGTTGTGCACCCAGGGGATGTGAGAATTTATTTATTCTTTGTCCTGTACCGGATCTCAGGTTCAAACCTAATTGGTCTGATAAAGAGGATTTTGCAGATAAGATTATTAGTGATCTTTCATCAAGGATATCCTTTAACATCAACGAGAACATTCTCACAAAAAAAATATTAGCTCCCGATGATTGGGAAGGTATGTTGAATTTGTACAGGGGATCAGGACTCGGACTTGCGCATGATCTTAACCAGGTGGGTGCATTCAGACCAAAAAATAAGGACGAAAAATTTTCAAATTTATATTATGTAGGTGCCTCAACTACACCGGGCACAGGATTACCGATGGTTGTAATTAGTTCGAAATTAGTAACGGAGAGAATTGAAAATGACTTTAGAACAATACAGTAGAACAAGTTATAAGCTTAGTAAGAAATTGACTGTCGCTTACAGTACTTCTTTTAGCTGGGGGATAAAAGTATTTAAACCGGAGTTTAGAGATCCGATTTTCGCAATCTACAGCTATGTAAGAATTGCTGATGAAATCGTGGATACATTCCATAATTTTGATAAAGAACAACTTCTGAAGAAATTTGAAGCAGATACATGGGAAGCCATTGAAACTGGTATTTCAACAAATCCTGTACTTCAGGCATTCCAGGAAACTGTTAATAAATATAAAATTGATCATAAGCTGATCAAGGCATTCCTTAATAGTATGAAGATGGATCTTTCCAATTCATCCTACAACAGGGAACACTACGATGATTATATTTATGGATCTGCTGAAGTAGTAGGATTAATGTGCTTAAAAGTTTTTGTAAACGGAAATGAAAAAAAATACTTAGAACTTGAGAATCCGGCAAAACAGCTTGGTGCAGCTTTTCAGAAGGTGAATTTTTTAAGAGACATCCAAAGCGATATTAATGAAAGAGGAAGAATTTATCTTCCCGGTGTTCATCACCATGAATTTATCGACAACAATAAAAAAGCAATGCTTGAAAGTGAAGTTGAACAGGAATTTAAAGAAGCATTCAGGGGAATTGTAAAACTTCCGATTGCTGTAAAACTTGGTGTCTATTCGGCATATCTTTATTACCTTATGTTATTTAAAAAGATTAAGAGAATGGACGTAGAACAATTAAGAAACAGGAGAGTTAGAATATCCAACCTGCATAAGTTTTATCTTTTGTTGAAATCTTATTTACAGGTACGGGTATTAAAAACTACATAATTGAATTTCGAATATCTCATATTTAACTTGGTAGTTTTAAGCGGACCGGTTTTTTTTGGTTCATTAAAATGCTGTTATATCTGGAATCACACAAAGGAGATATTGATAGCAATTTTATTACCGGCAATACCGTTCTTACTCTGGGATGCAATTGTAACCGGTTCACACTGGAATTTTAATCCTGAATATGTTTCCGGCATTAAGCTAATTAATCTTCCGGTTGAAGAAATTCTGTTTTTTATTACCGTACCGTTTGCGTGTCTTTTTACCTGGGAAATGATAATAAGAAGATCAGATCAAAAACACATAAATGCAGGATGGTTAAGAATTCTGTTATACGCAGCTTTACCGGGAGGGATTTATTTTTTTACAATTGGAAAACAATATACGGGATTAACTCTTACATTTTTATTCATAGCAAATCTTGTTGATCAGGCATTGAAAACGAGATTATTGTATGATAAGAGATTTTATTTTTACCTGGTGTTGATAGTTATCTTTACAATAATTTTTAATGGCTATTTAACCTGGCGACCTGTTGTTACGTATGGTGTAAATTATCAACTCGATTTCAGAATAATTACGATTCCTGTAGAGGATTTCTTTTATGGAATTTCGTTACTCTTTATGAATACGAGTATATATAAAATGTTAATTAGTAAAAACGGTAAGGTAAATGTTAAAAAATAAATGGTATCTGATTTGTCCTTCTGAAGAACTTAAGAATGATATCCTCAAAAAGAAAATTATGGGTGAGGATATAATTTTCTTTCGAAATCCTGATGGAGAGATAACTGCACTGGAAGACAGGTGCTGTCACAGGAACGTTCATCTTTCATTAGGCTATTTAGATAATGACAGGGTTGTTTGCGGATATCACGGATGGGAATACGATAAATCCGGGTCTTGTGTGAAAATTCCATCACAGCTGCCGGGGGATAAAATACCACCAACCGCGAAGATAAAAAGCTATCCGGTTAAGGATTTTAACAAGTGGGTATGGATTTTTATTGGTGATAGTGAAAAATCTGAAAATGTAAATCCAACGGACATTCCGGAAATGAATGAATGGCCTTTTACTTATAAAGAATATACTTTCAAAGCAGACCTCGAAGCAACTGCCGAAAGTTTGATAGATCCTTACCACATTGCGTACGTACATAGGAATTCAATAAAATCATTTATGGGACAGATTAAAGAATCACCTGCCGATTTTAATTTGAAAATTTTAGACGACGGAGTTGAAGGATTCTACCGACGCGCAAATGTTGGGACACAAGCAGAAAAAGTTTATTTCGGGAATGATGAAAATATAGGAACAAGAATACGGTTCTATTATCCAAACATTTCCCGGTTAGAAATACGTTTTAAAGAAAGAATTCTGTTAATACTTGAACATGTTATGCAGGTTGATGAAGAGCATGTAGAAATGAAACAGATCACTCTCTGGAAAAATATATTCCCGAAATTTCCTGCCTTTGCAAAATTTTTCATGGCCAGAAAATCCGCAAAAATTGTAGAGGAAGATATTGATTTCCTTTCATCCAATCTTGATATATTAAAGAAAAGAAAAGATGATATGCACGAGGTTAGTGTAAAAGGTGATGAGGTTTCACTATCTTTTCGAAAATTCTGGCGAAAAAAATTACAGGAGACTGATTAGAAGTGGGATCAACTAAATTAACTGCAAATTCTCTGTTTAATAATAAGTCGGAAGTTCCCTTTGAATTTAACCGTGTAGCAAAAAAATATGATGTTGCAACTTTTCTCAGCCAGGGATATCAAAAAGATTTGCAAAGAAGTGTGGACAGATTGAATTTAATAGGAGATGAGAAAGTACTTGATCTATGCTGTGGAACTGGCAAATCTACAATATGTTGTGTTAACAATTTACCAAATGGAAAAGTAATCGGGATTGATAACTCGGAAGTAATGCTGAAGGTAGCTGAAGAAAAATATTATCATCGATACGATAGGAATAAATTAGAATTTTTAAAGAAAGATGTGATGGAACTGGATTATGATGATAACAGCGTTGATGCAATATTTATGGCATACGGAATCCGTAATATGCCTGATTATAAAAAAGCTTTAGACAATCTTTTTCGTACTCTAAAACCCGGTGGAAAAATTGCTTTTCACGAATATTCCCTTAACAACAATCTTATTTCTCATTTATACTGGAAGATGCTTGGTTATTTCGTTGTCATCCCGGTTTCCACAATAATATCAGGATCATCGACAATATTTAAATACCTTGTAAAAAGTGTTGATGAGTTTCTTTCCCCAAATGAATTTACAAATCTTCTTACTGAAACAGGTTTCACAGATGTGAAAGAACATTATATGCCAACCTGGCGAAAACCAATTCTTCGCACATTTACGGCAACTAAACCAGGTGAAAATAAGTGATATGAGTTCTCTTGTTTCAAAATTTGTTAAGAAAAGATTAGGTGAATTTCATCAGAAGATTAATGATGTTGATGGTTCACAACCCGAAAAGATTAGTACACCAAAAAAAGTGGGAATCATAGGCGGAGGATTAGCCGGTGTTTCCGCTGCAATTTATTTAACTGAAAGAAATTTTGATGTAACAGTTTTTGAAAAAGATTCATTCCTTGGTGGCAAGGTAGGTTCCTGGCCTGTAGACTTTAAGGATGGCTATCACACTAATGTAGAGCATGGTTTCCATGCATTTTTCAGACAGTATTATAATTTGCGTAATCTCTTACAAAAAATTGATGCACATAAATATCTGATTCCGATTGATGATTATCTTATAATGACAAAAGAGCTTGGCGACTATAGCTTCAAAGATATTAAAACTACTCCGGTTGAGAATATTTTATCAATGAGAAAAGCCGGGATATATTCATTCAAGGATATTATAAAAAATCCAAAATTTAATCGGCTTACATCATTGCTGAATTATGAGCAGGAAAAGACATTCAGCAAGTTTGATAAGGTGTCATTTAAGGAGTTTGCCTATGAAATGAAGCTTCCTCCACAGATGAGACTTATGTTCACAACTTTTTCAAGAGCGTTTTTTGCAGAACCGCAATTAATATCGATGGCAGAATTAATAAAAAGCTTTCACTTCTATTTTTTAAGTAATGATCATGGATTGATATACGATGTTTTAAATGATGATTTTGAAAAAACACTCTGGCAGCCGGCTATGAATTTTCTTGAAAAATATGAAACAAAAATCAATTTAAGCATGCCTGTTGTTTCATTCAAAAAAAATGGGGATAGGTTTTTTATAAATAATGAAGATTTTGATTACGTAATAATGGCATCCGATATTAAAGGCACAAAAAAAATAATTGGTGATTCTGATTTTATTAAATCAAATTTCCCTGAGTTTTATATACAGATAAAAAATCAGAAACAGTCTCAACATTATGCTGTATTAAGAATCTGGACAAATAAAGATATCAGGGAAGATGTACCGTTCTTCATTTTTACAGATGCAATAAAAATTTTAGATTCTGTTACGGTTTATCACCGGATGGAAGAGACAAGCAGGGAATGGGTAAAGAATAAAGGCGGGGGAATTTTTGAACTTCATTCTTATGCTCTGCCGGATAATTTTCCGGAAGAAGAAATAAGAAATCAGTTTTTATCTGAGTTTGAGAGTTATTTCCCTGAAATGAGAGGATCAAAAATCCGATATGAATATTTACAAGTTCGTGATGACTTTACAGCATTTCATACCAACCTGTTTAAGAATCGGCCGGGCTACAAAACACCGATTGAGAATTTATACCTGGCAGGCGACTGGGTAAAGTTAGATACTCCTGCAATGCTTATGGAAGCTGCTACAACTTCTGCACTTTTTGCAGCAAATGATATTTTCAGAAAGGAAAAAATTAGAGAAGAAGCGTTGTACTCCGTACCTCTCAAAGGAGTCCTTGCTTGAAAACAAAAATGTCATTCCCGCGAAAGCCTGCCTGCCGGATAGGCAGGTGGGAATTCCTGATTTTATTTTTTTATATCCTGATTCTTTCATCAATCGGTGAATACACCTTTGCGCAAATGGCTAGCCCAAGTCCTGTTGAAGAAGGAAGTCTTACAATAAAAATAACCGGATTTGAAAGCAATAAAGGTGAATGCTGGTTTGGTCTCGATAACTCTGAAGAAGTTTTTGAAAGCGAAGACACTGTATTTATAGGAAAGATATTGCCAATAGTT
>JASFSF010000110.1:0-7319 GCA_050114555.1 Ignavibacteria bacterium | reverse complement strand
ATAAAAACTCTCTTATCGACATCCTTAATCGATAGGCTTCCCCCCGTTTCCAGCATGACATCGTATCCCTCATCGCATAATTTTTTCATCAGATTACGACATTCATCCTGAACTAATGGTTCTCCACCTGTTATTTCAACAAGATTGCAATTATATTTTTTTACCACAGTAATAATATCATCGACGGATTTTTCCTCACCTTCATAAAAAGCATATTCTGTATCGCAGTATGAACAGCGCAAATTGCAGTAAGTTAAACGGATAAACACACAGGGCAGACCGGCTTTTGAACTTTCTCCCTGGATTGAATGATATATTTCGTTAACTTTTAACACAATTGACTGCTTTTTATACGAATTGCTCAATTAATGGGGTAAAATTAGTGATCTTTAATTTGACATGAAATTTACATTTCGATATATTTTCGGACTATTTTTTAGAGATTTTTACATAAAAGGCAGGAATGGCAAACCATAAATCGGCAAAGAAGAGAATTCGCTCAAGCGAGAAAAAAAGATTGATGAATAAAATGACTTCTTCAAAAATTAAATCAACTGTGAAGAAAGTCATGAACACAGATAACCGTAAGGAGGCTGAAAAACATTACAAAGAAGCAGTTTCGTTGTTGGATAAAAGTTCTACCAGAGGAAGAATACACAGAAACACTGCTTCGAGGAAAAAGTCACAGCTTACAAGATATTTGAATGGATTAGAGGTTAAAGAAACTAAATAACTTCACATCAGAATTTTTCAGCCGAAGGCTGATGAGCCTTTGGCTCAAAAAAGAAAAGCTCTTCAATTGAAGAGCTTTTTATATTTAGCACCATACTAATTCTACTTTTAAAAATCCAACTTTCCTTGGAGCATCCAACAATCTAAGACATGAAAACTAATTGGGTCTTCTTTAAATCTTCTTTGATCAATCACTGGCCTTACTTTAAAAACAATGCCAGGCTTATCTGCGTAACGTCGAATCTTTGTTCTTATTTTTTCATCCCATTTTACAGGGTATTTTCTACCAGCAGTTTCGATTGTCCCTCGGTGTGAAGTAAACGCTACCATATCGAGACGTCCAATTAATTCAACATCAGAACTTAACTCTTGCTTTTGCTTACCAGTTATTCTATGATCATTCTTTCTTAATTTAGTTTTTGTTTCCTTTGAATTAATATTAATCATATCAATCTTCTTCCCATCTATACCACCGATAAGACGATCCAAAGGTAATTTGGAGTCTTGTGCTGCAAGTAGTACAGTAGGATTGTTTACCTCAATTCTAGCTTGTGTAAAATCAGCTTTAACTGTATAATCATTATATATGTTTCTATTGATGATTATTTTAACTTTTAATCCTTTTTCTATCATAGTTGTAAATTTACGCCTTAATTCAAGCGCACTTTTTAATAACTTTGATATAAAAAATGAAATTGTTACTCCACCATCCATAGCAAAAAGACTTAGTAGTTCTTCTTTATGCTCTAGAACAAATTGAAGATATAATTCTAATGATCCATTTCTAATTTCAGTTTCATATTTGATCTCCCGTTTAATTTTTTCTGTTAGTGTTTTTTGACCCAATGTAATAGGTAATATTTGGTCAATCATTTGACGATAATTTGAGATAATTAATTCTAGCTTGCGTAGGTCGTATTTTCTTTTTTCAAATGCACTCCCCTCAGCATATAATTTTAACCAATCACTCATGAGCAATTCCTCCAAATGGTTATGTATGGCTTTTAATTATCTTCTGGGCATTCTAAAATATTAAAGATATTACATATTAACGAATACAATCTAAATATTCCTAACTTCCGCAATATGGGATATCAATTATGATGATATAATTTACGTGCAATCATATTCATTTCCTTCAGCACTTCCTGTGTGTTAAATCCCATAACAACATAATTTTTTTCAGGGCTGGAAGCAGCAACAGTGTAACCTTTTTCATTAAAGAGAGATATTAAATCGGTAAGATAAATTTCGCCCTGCACATTTTCGTTTTTTAGTTTGCCGATTAACTCGGCAAGTTTACCATACCGGAATGCAAATACGCCGGAGTTGTACTCGTTGTTGTTTATTAGTTCTTCTTTTGTGAATGTTTGCTCATTCCCTTTGTAGATTGTTTTGTAAGGAGTGTCATCGGGCAGAGCGAGTATATCTTTATGTTCCATTATTTGTATTACGTTTCCACCTGCCTCTTTTTCTCTTACTATTCTGCCGTAGTAATTATCTTCCGGTTTGCCCTCATACAATCCTGTAAGGACAATCATATCTGCATTAGACTCAATGAACTTTTCACGAAAAGTTTTCAAAGTTTCCGCATCGATCAAACCCATATCTCCCGGGAGAACGTAAATAATCGCTTCATCCGGAATATCGCTTAATGCTTCGAGTGCAACCTGTACGGCATGACCGGTGCCGTTACGTTCAGCCTGGTAAGTATAAATTGTTCTGTCTCTTTTGCCGAGATATTCCATCACATCAACAGCTTTTATGCCGACTACGATAATTGTGTTAACTCCATCAATTCCATCATTGCATGCATTGTAAACCCGCTCCACCGTAGGAATACCCAAGATGGTGTGCAGCATTTTTGATTTTTCAGATTTGAGTCTCTTCCCATGTCCTGCAGCAAGAATAATTGCATATTCATTCTTACCGCTTCTTTCTTTAGAAGAGAGTTTCTCAGCAAGCTCAATTATTTCATCTGTATTGTCCATATTCATCAATATAATATTTGAAGTAAATATCAAAAATATTTTATATAAAAATATAGAGATGCAAAACCGTATTACAAATTATCCGTTTACACAAACCAAATATTCTATTATCTTTGCAATAACTCATTCAACATTAAAAGAAGAAGCAGAATTATGAAAAAATATTTTTTACTTGCCATTCTTTCCTCAGTTATGTTTTTATCTAACCTCAACTATGCACAGGATGGAGGATTTGGGCTTGGTGTTATACTAGGAAATCCAACCGGAATAAGTGCAAAAAACTGGGTCTCTGAAAGAGCCGCTCTTGATTTCGGACTTGGTTACTCTTTCACATCAAACAACAGCCTGTTTGATTTCTTTACCGACTATGTAATCCATAACACGGAATTGATCCAGAACGAGGAAAACTTTGTTGTGTATTACGGTCCCGGCGCAAGATTACATATACATAAAAGCAAGAGCCGGCTTGGAGTAAGAGGAGTTGTCGGAATACTATGGCTGCCGGCAAATTCCGATATTGATATTTTTGTTGAGGTGGCCCCGATACTTGACGTTATTCCCGAAACAAAATTTGATTTTGACGGCGGGATAGGATTAAGATTTTTCTTTAATTAACCGGTTCGGAATGATTTTCTTTTATGGAATGATTGTACAGCGCCAGATTTAAACCAAAGGTGAAATAGATTAATGTCGTTATTTCCTGATCCCAGAAATTTAATTCCGTAAGACCTGAAGCTAGCGCTGCACAGAACGCTGCAAGCACACCGATTGCATATGAAGATATAAACGGCTTTGATTTTATGCCTTTAATTATTCTAATATTAATCGCAATGATCTTATAGAATAAAAAACAAATTACCAGTAATCCGAATATTCCAAGAGTGACCAGGAAATGAATAAAATTATTATGCATATGCCCAAGTATCTCTTTGTCATGATTTCTTTTATATTTTAAGTAGTATTTTGCCAGATCAATATCTCCCACACCAAAGAGAGGATTATCTTTAAATATTTGCCAGCCTGCACGCCATAATGCCAGCCTTGAATAATTCGACGGGTGATAAGCATCAAAAATACCGAGGAGTCTGCTTCTCTTAACTTGTGAACAATACAGCTTGTTCTTATCAAACGAAACGCTCTGCGGCAGAAAATCAAGTTGTGTGAAAAATTCTAAATTACTGGTTCCCGACGCTTCAAATTTCAAGTAGTGGACATTCCCATTCCTGCCAACTATTACAAATCCTTCCTTCACATTAAAAATTTTATAGATATTTTGTAATGATTTGAATTCCTGGTCGATCATTAAACTTGCCGAATCAAGTTTATTCAGGTACAAGCCATCAGGATAAGCCGCCAGGAGCCTGCCGTTTGAATAAGATAAATTTTCCAAATCCGGATTTTCATTCTTAAATAATTGCTCTTCGGGGAGTTTGCCTTCAAGTGAATAAACTGAAAATCCCGAATCCAGAGAAGGAAAAATTATATATGCAGAATCAACAAAAAGATTACTCTTATTCGAAATATCAGGATACCGAACACTAGATTTATCTTTTAACGGATCAGTAAAAACCGTCAGACCACTGTCTCTGTCAATTACATATAAAAATCCGTTTGCAATTTTATGATGCGACGTAAAACCCGGGCTCATAAACTCGTTTACTTTTGTTAGCTCCAGGTTATTTCTCTTTAGAGCGATGAACCTGGTGTCTTCAAGAAATGCAATGAAGTAGTTTTCAGTAAAATGTTTAAATGATCTGACGGGACCGGGTAGTTTTATATTTCTGATTAATATTGAATCCTTATAAATACTCAATCCGTTATCAAAATCACTTACTACATAGTTATCTCCAATTTCGGTAATATCATAAGCGCGCCCATCTGTTGTTATTGAATATGCCGGTAGAAATTCGTCGTTAATTTTTTCAATCACCACAACTTTGCTGATATTCTCCTGCAAAGCGAATATTATAGAAATAATTACAAAACCTGCAATTAATATCTTCCACTGCTTTTTCATTACGAGAATAATAAATATTCCAAATGCAGCACCTATCCAGCCGGTTCGTTTATAAGTTGATATTAATGCAAGACAGGAAAGTCCGAATCCAATCAAGATTAGAAGCCGGTATTTCCAGTTCACTTTTTCATTAACCAGAAAAGCAAACAGAAAAATTACAGTGAAGCTGATGATTTCGCTTGCGGTTATTGGGTATTGAAACAGTGAGGGTCCTGCCTGGATTTGTCCATACAGGTTATTAATCAAAAAATAGTAAGAGAAATAAAGATAAATCAATACTGTTATTATCGTTCCGGCAATGTACAACTTGAAGTATAACTTTCCCCTATTGAAATCGGTTATTGCTGCGAGAGTTGTATAGATTATCGGGATTAAGAGAATTCTTTTTAAAACGTTATTGAATGCTTCAGATGAATAATCAGAAAATGACGCTGAAATTATCTCGACAGCAATATATAAAATGAGTGCGAGCTCAAGTCCGGTTTTTGAAAAAAAATAATCCCGTGTGATTGCATACCGGAGCAGGATTAACAGGAAAGTAATGTAAATACCAATTTGGTTTACAAATATGGAATTGCTGAGCGATAGGAGGAATAAAACAAAAAAGACTACAATTGCCCCATCAATAATTTTCAAGGTAAGCGAATTGTTGTTCATTGGTCGTTGTCTCTGAATTGCATATCGTGGAGTTTTTTATATAGTCCACCTTCATCCGTAATTAACTGCTCATGTGTTCCCGTCTGAATTATCTTACCACGATCAAGCACCAGAATCATTGTCGAGTTCCGAATTGTACTAAGCCTGTGAGCAATCACGAACGTTGTTCTGTTAGCCATTAATCTTTCTATGGCTTCCTGAACCAAAATTTCCGACTCATTATCCAGCGCCGATGTAGCTTCATCAAAAATCATTATTTCCGGATTTTTTAATAGTGCACGGGCAATTGTCAGTCTTTGCTTTTGACCTCCGGATAATTTTGTACCCCGTTCACCTATAATTGTATCATAAGCCTCAGGCATTTCCATTATGAATTCGTGAGCATTCGCAGTCTTTGCTGCTTCAATAATTCGTTCATAAGGAAAATCCGTCAATCCATAAGCTATGTTTTGTCTTACTGTTCCATTAAAGAGGAATGTTTCCTGAGTAACAATTCCCATTTTACTTCTTAATGAATCGAGTGTAAGATCTTTTATATTATTATCGTCGATAAGTATCCTTCCTTCAACCGGATCATAAAACCTTGGGATAAGATCGACAAGAGTTGACTTGCCTCCCCCGCTCGGACCGACAAGAGCAATTATATCACCCTTTTTTACTGAGAAATTAATATCGTCTAATACATTCTCCTGAGAATCTTCATATTTAAAAGAAACATTTTCGAACACAACCGAATTTTTAAACTCCCTCAATTCAATTGAACCGGCGCTACTCCTTATTACGGATTTTGTTTCCATTATGTCAAATATTCTGTCGGCAGCTGCGCTTGCTTCCTGAATCCTGTTGTTTACACCCCCAAGTTCTTTAATCGGGGGCATCATCTGGAAGATTGCAAACAAAAATCCCATAAACTGACTTGCGCTCAGAGTCCCTTCATTCAAGACTAACAATCCGCCGTAATAGATTATCAGCGCCCCGATAATTACACTTAAAATTTCTGTAATAGGAGATGATGAATTTCTAATCCTTACAATTCTTAAAGCTAAATGCAGGAAACTTGAAGTTTCTTTCATAAATTTTTTGTCTTCAAACTTTTCCATTCCAAATGCCTTAACTACCTTCACTCCTGAAATCGATTCCTGAAGTACACTTGTAATGTCAGCCAGCTTAGCCTGAATTATTGTCGTTTGTTTCCTGAGCTTTTTGCCAATCCAGATTATGATTACTGATGATAACGGAACAATAACTACTGCCAGAACAGTTAATTTCCAGCTAATACTAAGAGCTATTCCAAAAAAGACTATGATTGTTAGGGGCTCTTTTATAAGATTTGAAAATGTTGCTGAAATGCTTGACTGCACAATGTTTACATCATTTGTAAACTTAGAGATTAAGTTTCCTACCCTCTCCTTTTTGAAATAACCTAACGGCAGTTTATTTAAATGTACATAGGCTTTATCTCTTAAATCGCGCATTGCAGCATATTCAACATATGCCATAAAGTATGACTGGAGATATCCGAAAACATTTTTTAAAAGGAATGCAATAATTATCAGAATGCAAATGTTTATTAGCACATCAACCTTATCTCCGCTCAGAATATAATTATCAAAGGATACCTCTATATCCTCTTTTATATTTTGGATCCATTCTGGAAGAATACTTGTTGTCATATCTGCATCCGGCGGAACATTTGTCTGTTCAATCTTACTTTCCTGAAAAAGAGTTGAGAGCAAAGGGATCGTAAGGTAGACTGAAGCTCCGCTCATTAAAGCAAAAAGAATTGTAAAAACAAACGTGATAATTACATGTTTCCAGTAGGGTTTCACAAATCCAAGTATTTTTATATAGGTATTCAAACCGGTTATTCCTTTTAAAAGTCACTTATATACTGTAATCCGCAATTGCCTCTCAGTTTAATA
>JASFSF010000109.1:0-7335 GCA_050114555.1 Ignavibacteria bacterium | reverse complement strand
AGACTATAAAATTGTTCCTCAGGATCCAAAATCTGAAACAGTGCTTTCTTCACACGAACTTGCACTCGGCTATAGGGAGACAAAAGATCCATCGGTATTTGTATTATTCAAATTAAAAGATAAAGATGAACATATACTTGTCTGGACTACAACCCCCTGGACTTTGATATCGAATGTTGCTCTTGCTGTTGGGCCGGAAATTATTTACGTAAAAATAAAAACAGATAATCGAACAATTATTTTAGCGAAAGAAAGATTATCAGTAATAGACGGTGATTATGAACTAATTGAAGAATTTCGCGGTAGCAAACTGGAGGGTTTGGAATACGAGCAGCTACTCAAGTATGTGAAAACAGATAAAAAAGCTTTCTATATTGTTCCGGGTGGATTTGTAAGCACGGAAGATGGTTCCGGCATAGTGCATATTGCACCGGCATTCGGTGCTGATGACTATGACCTTTCAAAGGAATATGATTTACCGATGTTGCAGCCCGTTACTCGTAACGGATTGTTTACTGATGAGGTGAGGGATTTTGCAGGCCAGTTTGTAAAGGATGCCGATAAAGGTATCATTATAATATTGAAGCAAGAGGGTAAGCTTTATAAGAAGGAAACTATCGTCCATACGTATCCATTCAGCTGGCGGAACGAGGACGTTCCTGTAATTTATTATGCAAGAGAATCCTGGTTTATAAAAACAACCAGTGTTGCCGATAGAATGGTAGCCCTTAATAAAACAATCAACTGGCAGCCACCGGAATTAGGTGTCGGACGGTTTGGGAACTGGCTTGAAGAAAATAAAGATTGGGCTCTTTCACGCGATCGTTTCTGGGCAACACCATTACCGATCTGGATTAGCGATGATGGTGAAATGTTCGCGGTTGGAAGTATCGAAGAATTAAAAGAAGGTTACATTGAAGAAAACGGTAAGAAGATCCCCGTTAGGGAAATTGAAAATATAGATCTCCATAAACCCTTTGTAGATAGAATCTACTTTGAAAAAAATGGAAAATCGTATAAGCGAACGCCGGAATTAATTGATGCCTGGTTTGATTCGGGTTCAATGCCGTTTGCCCAGTATCATTACCCCTTTGAAAATAAAGAACTGTTCGAAAAGAAATTCTTTCCTGCTGATTTTATATGTGAAGGTATCGATCAAACCCGTGGATGGTTTTACACTTTACATGCAATTGCCACAATGCTGTTTGATGATGTTGCATATAAAAATCTTATTGTGAATGAATTAATTCTTGATAAAAATGCGCAGAAGATGTCGAAGTCAAAAGGTAATACTGTTGATCCGATGGCTTTGTTCGAAAAATATGGAGCGGATGTTACCCGGTGGTATCTGGTTACAACAAGTCCGCCCTGGCGCCCAACGCTGTTCGATGAAGAAGGACTGGTTGAGGTACAAAGAAAATTTTTCGGCACACTAATTAACACATATTCCTTCTTTGTGCTTTATGCTAACATAGATGGGTTTGAGTTCAAAGAAGAATATATTCAAATCGAAGAGAGAGAAGAAATCGACAGATGGATAATTTCAAAGTTGAACTCACTTATTTCTGAGCACGCCGGTCTGATGGATAAGTACGAAGTGACAAAAGCTGCACGTGCAGTCGCTGCTTTTACGATTGATCATTTATCCAACTGGTATGTAAGAAGATGCAGAAGACGTTTCTGGAAATCGGATATGAACAAAAATAAACTTGCCGCGTACCAAACACTTTATGAATGCCTTGTTGCTGTTTGCAAGCTTACGTCTCCTTTTTCTCCTTTTATTGTTGAAGAAATATACCAGAATTTAAATTCGATTACATCTAAAGAACCATATGAGTCAATTCACCTCTCTGATTTTCCTAAGACAGGTAAGATAGATAAAGAACTTGAAACCAGGATGGAGATAGCACAAAAGGTTGTTTATATTGCAAGAGCAATCCGTGCAAAATCCAACCTCAAAGTTAGGCAGCCGTTGAACAAAATAATGGTAGTTGTCGATAAAGATAAGAGAAAAGCCCTTTCCGACATGGCTGATGTTATTCTTGAAGAAGTGAATATTAAAGAACTGGCTGTGTTAGAGGATGATTCAGAGATTGTTAGCAAGTCGGCAAAGGCTAATTTTAAATCAATTGGACCGAAATTTGGGAAAGATGTTCAGTTAATATCGAATGAAATTAAAAAGTTTAATTCTGAGCAAATCAGAATTCTTGAAAACGGATCTTCAGTTACTATAAAGACTAATGGTAAAGAATTTTCAATCAATCCCGAAAATGTGGAAATTATTGGTTCCGAAATAAAAGGCTGGGTTGTTGAGACTGACGGCAATTTTACGGTGGCCATTGATACCCAGCTTAGCGATAAATTGATTGCCGAAGGATTGGCGCGTGAATTTGTAAACAGGATACAGAATATGAGAAAAAATGCCGGGTTTGATGTTGTTGATAAAATCAATATCAGATTTACAGGTACGCAAACATTTAGTAAAGCAATTCAATCTTTTTCTGATTATGTAGCTATGGAAACACTTGCAGAAAATGTTGAGATTTCAGATAAATTGAATGGCGGATTTAAGCAGGATTGGAAAATTGGTGATCATTCCTGCTCGATTCAAATTGAAAAGGTAAGTTCTTAATATAAGGAGTCTGAGAAATGGCTAAGAAAAAAACATCGACCAAAACTGGTACTAAGAAAAGCACAACAAAATCTTCTACAAAGAAAAAAAGTACAGTGACAAAGAAGAAATCTGCATCGAAGAAAAAAGTTACGAAGAAGGCAGCAGTGAAAAAGAAATCTACCAGGAAGGCAGCACCTAAAAAGAAAAGCACTACTAAGAGAGCAACACCGAAAAAAGCTGCTAAAGCAACTGCAAAAAAGAATACAACCCGAAAAAAATCCACAGGCAAAAAAACTGTAGTAAAAAAGAAAGCAGCTGTGAAAAAGACTTCCGCACCGAAGACAAGAAAAAAAGTTGTAAAGAAAGAAGTAGCTAAGAAACCTGCCATTTCGCGAGCGGAAGCACTCAAAAAAATCAAAGGTTATGGGAAGAAGGATCTGGAAGATTTCAGGACCATTATAATTGAGAAGAGAGATGAAATTCTTGAAGATCTCCAAAGCTTGAAGGAGCAGATGCTGGATCCTACGACCGGCGAATATATTAATGAAAATTCCCCGTATTCCTTACATATGGCTGAGCAGGGAACAGATGCAATGGAAAGAGAAAAAACATTTTTATATGCACAAAGAGAAAATAAATTCTTGGCGTATCTGGATGATGCTCTTAAACGGATTGATAGTGGAATTTATGGAATATGTACAGAATGTATTGAAGAACCTCAACGTTTGTGTGAAACATGTCCTCTTGTACCAAAAGAACGGTTGATCGCAGTTCCTCATACACAACTATGCTTACCGATGAAGGAAAGAAAAGGCGGACGTTAATTATTGTTATATAAACATCAATGCAGTTAATTAAAGGTTTTATTTGAAATTACTGATAGTTTCTTTTCTAATACTACTTACAGACCAGGTTAGTAAATTTTATGTGAAAGGAATTTACTTACCATTTTTAAGCCTCAACCATTCCGGACTTCCACAAAGCCGGAGTATAACGATTATCGATAATCTATTTTATATCACTCCGGTTGAAAATCCGGGAATAGCTTTTGGTATAGATTTTGGGCCGGACTTTAAAATTATACTATCATTATTTACTATCATTGCTACTCTTGGTCTGCTGGTTTATTTTATAAAAATTAAGCAACAAGACATTATTACAAGGCTTTCCGTGGCGATTATATTAGGCGGTGCATTTGGAAATTTAATTGATAGAATTTTTTACGGTTATATGTACGGCTATTCTTCTATTCTTTCAGGTAATGTAGTGGATTTCCTTGATTTGAGAATATTCAGTCATTTTATGATTAATAAAACTTTTAATGTTTATGTTTTCAATATAGCTGATGTAGCAATTACATTTGGAGTCATTGGATTGCTATACGCTCTCTCCAGGAAGAGAAAAGATTCCGAAAGAACCGAAGTATCGAGCATAGAAGTAGCCTGATTTAAGTATAAAGGATATTTTGAGAGTTTTATATTTTACATTCGGTGTAATTTTTGTAGACCAGTTTTCCAAGTTTTTCATTAAGGGAATTAACATTCCTTTTCTTAATCTGTCAATTGATGGCATGTATCTAGGTGAATCTATTAATGTTATAGGTAGTTTTTTAAAAATCACGTTTATAGAAAATCCGGGAATGGCATTTGGTTTTAATCCGGGGTCATCTTTCAAATTGTGGATTTCTATTTTTTCACTCCTTGCAAGTATCGGGTTATTTGCTTATTTATTCAGGATCAGGAAAAGAACCCTGACGTTACGCATTGCTATTGCCCTCATTCTGGGTGGCGCAGTTGGTAATTTAATTGACCGGATGTTTTACGGCATCATTTACGATTACGCACCTGTATTCTATGGCAGAGTTGTTGATTTCTTCGATTTCGATTTCTTTAATTTTACAATTTTCGGAAGAAATTACGACAGGTGGCCGATATTCAATATAGCTGATGCCGCGGTATCTATCGGCGTATTAATAATAGTTCTATTTCACAGGCATCACAAGGATGAAAACGATTCGGCAAAAGAAAATGGAACAGAATCAAGAACTACGATACAAGCTGCGGATCATTCAAACATTAATGAAGAGGTAGAAGCAGGATCTGAAGAAGCAGTTAAAAATGACAAAACTGATAAAGGAAAAGAAATACCGATTTGAAGTACCGGAAGGGAAACAGAAAGAACGAATAGATACATTTCTCACCAACTCAGTAGAAAATGCAACCCGTTCCAAAGTTCAAAAAATGATTGATGCCAGTTTAGTAACGATTAACGGCAAACCGGTTAAATCAAACTACAAAATTAAACCAAACGACATTATTAAAGCAATACAACCTGTGAGCCCAAGACCGGAGCATGTTGAACCGGAAAAAATAAAACTTGATATACTTTATGAAGACGAATATCTACTCGTTGTGAATAAACCTGCCGGTATGGTTGCGCATCCGGCCTATTCCAATTATACAGGTACACTGGTGAACGCCCTTCTATATCATACAGAAAATCTAAGCGACGTAAATGAACCGGGCAGACCTGGAATAGTTCACCGGATAGACAAGGATACCAGCGGGTTATTAGTAGTTGCTAAAGATGATTGGATTCATGCAAAACTTGCAGAGCAATTTTCAAAGCACTCAGCTGAGCGGGAATATGTGGCAGTATGCTGGGGTAAATTTAACAAATCCAGTGGAACCATAGATACCTTAATTACAAGAAGTAAGCGTGACAGGAAAAAGTTTACAGTAAGTGAAATTGAAGGAAAGCAGGCAATTACTTTGTATAAAGTGGCTGAGGAATTTGAATTCACATCTATAGTAAAATTAAAGTTGAAGACAGGTCGAACTCATCAAATCCGGGTTCATTTGTCCAGCATTGGAAAGCCAGTATTCGGTGATGAAACCTATGGCGGGAGACAAATCCGGTACGGTTCCAATCTGCCCGGGATAAAAAAACGGGTGAATAATCTTCTTGAAATTATGCCCAGGCAAGCGCTTCACGCTAAAACACTCGGCTTTGTACATCCTAAATTAAAGGAAAAAATGCACTTCGATTCAGAGCTGCCCGATGACATGCAATTGTTGATTTCAAAACTGAAAATGTTATCCTCAGATAATTAATACTATATTTGTATTTTCAATATTATTAGTGCTGGTTGATGTGATATCAGAACCGGAATAAATTATGCTCTCTATTTACAATACATACACAAAAAGAAAAGAGGTTTTTGAACCGATAAATCCCCCCGAAGTCAAAATGTACGTCTGTGGTCCTACCGTATACGATTATTTTCATATAGGGAATGCACGCTCTTTTGTAATGGCTGATATTGTTCAGAGATATCTTGAATACAGTGGATACAAAGTAAAATTTTTAATGAACCTCACTGACGTTGATGACAAGATCATTAAAAAATCAAATGAAGAAAAAGAAGAGTTCAGCAAAGTTGCTGCTAAATATGTAAAAGCCTTTTTTGAAGATTTAAGAAAGCTGAAAGTCAAAGAAGCTGATCTCTATCCTAAAGCAACTGATCATATGAATGATATTATTAACACTATAGAAAACCTGGAAGACAAAGGATTTGCCTATAATGTTAATGGAAATGTCTTTTTTGATGTTTCGCGCTTTAATGATTACGGAAAGCTCAGTGGGAAAAATATTGATGATTTAATTGCCGGCGCCCGGATAGAAGTGAACGAGGAAAAAAGAAATCCACTTGATTTTGCTCTGTGGAAAAAAGCAAAAACGGATGAACCATATTGGAATAGCAGATGGGGAAAGGGAAGACCGGGTTGGCATATAGAATGCTCTGTGATGAGCTGTAAACACCTTGGTGAATACTTTGATATTCATGCCGGTGGTAATGATCTGATCTTTCCGCATCACGAAAATGAAATTGCTCAGAGTGTTGCTGCATACGATAGTGAGTTTGTAAAGTACTGGATTCATTTCGGATTCTTAAATATCGAAGATGAAAAAATGTCTAAGTCACTTGGCAACTTTTTTACCGCAAGGGATGTTCTTGCAAGGTATTCAGCAGAAGCAATCAGGTTGTTCTTTGCGCAGGCTTATTATCGTGGTCCTCTTAACTTCAGCGATGAACTTCTTGCAGCGGCTGAGAGAGGATTGGAGAGACTTGATAATTTTGCCGACACTCTTTTTCTGGAGTTTGGTAAAAACAATGATACCGAATTTATGCCCGACTTTGATATAGCACAATATGAAAACAGATTCAGAACGGCTATGGATGATGATTTTAATACTGCCCAGGCAGTTGCCGTAATTTTTGATTTTGTTAGAGATGTAAATAAAGTTATATCTGAAAGTGAAAAAATAAATTTTGAATTCTTTATTAATGTAAGAGCATTTCTTGAACGTACAGCGGAGGGAGTCTTGGGGATATTGGATTTTAGCACATCAAATCAGGTTTCGAATAAGGAATTAACCCACAAAGTTATCCAGCTTTTAATTAATGTGAGAACTGATGCAAAGAGTGAGAAAAATTATACGCTGGCCGACAAAATTAGAGATGAACTTAAAAGTATAGGCATTGAGTTAAAAGACTCGAAAGATGGAACAACTTTTAGAATAGTTAAGTAATTCAGGCTTGAAAATTCACAAAGGGGAGGGGATTTTTAGAAAGATATTTTGCGCTATCTGCTGTTGAGGAGTAGAATAGTATGTAATTATTTCTAAATGAATCGCTAAATATTTCCTATTATTTTGAA
>JASFSF010000108.1:0-7404 GCA_050114555.1 Ignavibacteria bacterium | reverse complement strand
ATAATTAATCTGTACCCTTAGAAATTCCCATTGTTAAAAACACACTCGTTGAAACTAAATAAAGATAAACTAGCCCGCATAATCTCAACGATTTTTATACCGCCTGCTTTTACACTTGCAGTATTTATTGTTATTGCTTTTCAGTTAGAAAGCGATGAACTGATAAAAATAATTACTATTCTTAATGCATTATTATTTGGTGTGATTGCACCAATAACGCTTTTTTTTAAGCTTCGCCGAAGTGGAAATCTTGTAGACCAGGATGCATCTATTAAAGAAGAAAGAACAATTCCCTATATGATTGCAGTTCTCTTTTACTCAATTGGACTTGCTGTATTAATAACTTTTAACGTGAGCATAATTACAGTGGCGTTTTGGTTTTGCTATATATCAAATACAATCTTAACAATAATTATCAACAGTAAATGGAAAATAAGTGTACATGCAATGGGAGCTTCAGGCCCATTGGCAGCTATTACATATGTTTTTGGTCCGATTGCATTATTGTTTGCTATTTTAGTAGTTTTGGTTTGCTGGTCAAGAATTCAACTTGAATGTCATAGATTTTCCGAAGTAGCAGGAGGAGTAATTCTTGCATTTCTATCTACTTACTTACAAATTTATCTGATAGTAAAAATATTTTAATTAATAAAAACCAATTGTTGCAGTAAAATGATAAAATTTGAACTTCAAGAAGGAATCGGGCTCTTAACGTTAAATCGTCCTGATAAAAGAAATGCCCTTCATCCGGATCTAATATCACAGGTAAAAGTCGAACTTAAGAAACATTGGAATGATGAAAGCCTTAAGAGCTTGATGATTACCGGAGCAGGTAAGACTTTCTGTGCCGGAGCTGATTTAGCATACCTGAAAAAATTATCAAACTATACCTCAGCTGAAAATGAAAAAGATTCAGCGGAATTAGCAGAAATGTTCAAAATGATTTATCATTTCCCGAAACCTACGATCGCTGCTGTCAACGGTGCAGCAATTGCAGGAGGTTGTGGATTAGCTTCAGCATGTGATTTAGTCATTGCCGATGAGGAGCACGCAAAATTTGGCTATTCAGAGGTAAAAATTGGATTTTTACCTGCCATGGTATCGATCTTTTTGATACGCAGAATTGGCGAAGGTATGGCCCGTCAGCTACTACTGACCGGTGAATTATTAAATAGCAAACGAGCATTTGAAATAGGATTTGTTAATTATTTATATAACAATGCGTTAGAGGGTGCCAGAGAAGTTGCTTCGAAGCTAATTAATAATTCAAATCAAAGTTTGATGGAAACTAAATCAATGATCAATAAAATTTTCAATCTTTCAGTTGATGAGGCTGTAGATTATTGTGTGAAATTAAATGCAATAAGCAGATCATCTTCGGATTTCAAGAAGGGGATTGAATCATTTTTAAATAAATAGGTGGAGCATGTCTGAAGATCTGAAAAAGTATATAAGAAATATCAAAGATTTCCCTATTAAGGGAGTAATGTTCAGGGACATTACGACACTACTTAAAGAACCGGTTGCTGTAAATCTGGCTCTTAAAGAATTAGTTGCGTTTACTCATGGACACAAAATTGATAAAATTGTTGGAATAGAGTCAAGAGGATTTATCTTTGGAGCGTTACTGGCTCAGAAACTTGGAGTGGGATTTATCCCGGTAAGAAAACCTGGCAAACTTCCCGCTGAAACGGAAAGTCAGACATATCAGCTTGAATATGGCGAAGATAAAATTGAAATACATAAAGATGCAATCAGTAAAGGGGATAAAATTTTACTGCATGACGATTTACTGGCAACAGGTGGTACGGCTGAAGCTGCTGCCAAACTGATTGAAAAACTAGGAGGTGAAATAGCGCAAATATCTTTCCTGGTTGAGTTGACATTTTTATATGGAAGGGACAAGCTAAGAAGCTATGAAGTTAAATCGCTTGTTCATTACGACAGTGAGGATTAAGATCAACCGCTTATCTGTTAAAGAATTACTAAGCACTTCTTTAGTGCAATCTGCTATTTAGCTTTCCACCCTATAGGTGCTAAGACAACAACAAATTCACCCTTCAACGTTTTCTTATCCAGATCTGATATAATCTCTTCAGCGTAACCTCTCCAGGTTTCTTCAAACTTTTTAGTTAATTCCCTGCAAACAACCAGATATCTATCCGGCATATATGAAGCGATTTCTTCCAATAATTTTTTTATGCGATAAGTAGATTCATAAATAACTATCGTTCTTTTTTCTAATGCTAATTCTTTTAATATTTTCTGTCTTCCTTTTTTCTGCGGAATAAATCCTTCAAAAATAAATGAGTCGGTAGGTAATCCGCTAAATGTGAGCGCGGCAATTAGTGCGGTTGCACCCGGTATTGGAATTATCTCGATATCCTCTTTTATTGCCTGTGAAATTAATCGAACTCCAGGATCTGAAATTAGAGGAGTTCCGGCATCGGATAATAGTGCACAGTTCTCACCTTTTGCTATTCTTTTTAAAATTGAAGGGATCTTTTTTGATTCAGAAAAAGCATTGAAGGAAATCAGTTCTTTTCTCAGTTTATAATGTTGAAGAATTCTGGACGTAATTCGTGTGTCTTCACAGAGGATGAAATCCACTTCATCAATTACTTCAAGTGCCCGGAATGTTATATCTTTTAAATTTCCTATTGGAGTGCTGACGATATAAATTTTGCTGCTCATTGTAACTAATTTACTTTAAAATAGAAACGGCTCCAAAACAGAGCCGCTACCTGCAAGTAGTTTTGCCTAAATTGTTCAGTTACTAAAACAAAGATATAACTTTTTCTATAACCTCTAAACCTTCATCAAGTTCTTCATCCTTGATGTTCAGCGGTGGTCTGAATCTTAATGTTTTTTCGCCGCAACCAAGGATAATCAATCTATTATCATAGCATAATTTTCTAAATTTATCACGAGTTTCACTATCAGGCAGATCGAAAGAACACATTAAACCTAATCCACGTGCATTTGAAATAAGTGCAGGATTTCCTTCCTGAATTTCTATCAATCGATTTTTTAAATATGAACCCCTGTTCTTAGCATTATCTACAAGATTTTCTTTATCGATAATTTCCAAGATGTATTTTGAGCGAATCATATCTATAAGATTTCCACCCCACGTAGAATTTATCCTGCTTGAAACGTGGAAACAATTTTCTTTTATATCATCAATTCTATCCGAAACCATTATTCCGCAAACCTGGGCTTTTTTCCCAAAAGAGATTATATCAGGTTTTACAAAATGCTCGTATGCCCAAAATTTCCCGGTAAGACCAAATCCCGTTTGCACTTCATCAAACATTAATAAAATATCGTTTTCATCTGCAATTTTTCTCAACTCATTTAAAAATTCACTTCTGAAAAAATTATCACCACCTTCACCCTGTATGGGTTCAATTATTATTAAAGCTATGTCGTCAGGATTACTTTTTATCGCAGATTGTATCTCTGCGATTGCTTTATTTTCTGATTGAATTATCTTCTCGATATTTTTTTCAACCGGGAAAGTGATCTTTGGATTCGATATTCTTGGCCAATCAAATTTCGGAAAATATTTTACTTTTACGTGATCTGTATTTGTCAATGAAAGAGTATAACCGCTCCTGCCATGGAATGCTTCCTTAAAATGAATAATCTTTGAACCCTTTTCTTCCTTATAACCCTTTTCGAAATTTTTCCGGACTTTCCAATCGAATGCAACCTTCAATCCGTTTTCAACAGCGAGAGTACCACCACTGACGAAAAATAGATACTTCATATAATCCGGCTTCGCTGTCCGTGTAAAAGCATCTACAAAGTCGGCCATATGTTGTGTATAAATATCCGAATTGGAAGGCTTATTAACTGCAGCGTTACCAAAAACGGTACGAACCTCAGGCAAAGTAAGTTTTGGATGGTTCATTCCAAGTGGTGAAGAGGCAAAAAACGTGAATAGATCTATGAATGTATCTCCGGTTCTATTATCTATAAGTGTATGCCTGTAACTTTTTTCAAGATCAAGAACAAGCTCAAATCCGTCAGCGAGCATATTGCGCCCGATTATATCGTGAACTTGTGAATTATTTTTCGACATATTAACCCTACTGATAAATAATTGTAAAATGAGTGACTGGTGTAAGTAAGAAGACTACCGGCGGGTTAAAATAAATTTTCGTAGCGGGATACGAAATAATTTTGAAGTGAGTTATTGGTTTTATTTTTTAGCATTGTTGCTTAACTGATCAAAAAATGAAGAACTTTACAAAACAAATCTAATCAGAAGGTATTTTCAGAGCAAGGAGAATTCTGTGGAATATCCGGGCAGATGTATTTTTGAAAGAATTTACATACTCACTATTTTTGTGTGCGAATATATTTCGAATTTCGACATTTGATTTATCAGAATACTTTTTTAATAAGGAGAAAAAATGGATTTTCTTAAGAAATTGGGTATAAAAAAGAATAATTACGGTGCATCGACAGGTTCAAATTGGCTTAAAACAACAAATCAGGGTGAGTTAAAAATTGTTTCTCCGGTAAATGGAAAACAAATAGCAACTGTGTACCAGGCATCCGAAAGGGACTTTAATAAAATAATAAGAACTGCAGAAAAAGCCTTTAAGTATTGGAGAGAAATTCCCGCACCCAAAAGGGGAGAAATCGTAAGGCAAATTGGATTAGAGTTAAGAGATTATAAAGAACCTCTTGGATATTTGGTTTCCTGGGAAATGGGGAAATCACTGCAGGAAGGATTGGGTGAAGTTCAGGAAATGATAGACATCTGCGACTTTGCAGTAGGACAGTCAAGACAGCTTTATGGATTTACAATGCAATCGGAACGACCGAAGCATAGAATGTATGATCAGTATCATCCGCTTGGCATTGTTACAACAATATCGGCTTTCAACTTCCCGGTTGCAGTTTGGGCATGGAATGCAATGATAGCTGCAGTATGCGGCGACGTTAATCTCTGGAAACCTTCTTCCAAGGTACCTTTAACAGCGATTGCTTCGCAGAACATTATCCAGAAAGTTTTAAAGAGAAACAAATTACCTGAGGGTATTTTTAATCTGGTTGTAGGAAGAGGCTCGACGATAGGGGAAAGGATTTTAAATGATAAACGAATTCCGATGGTATCTGTAACAGGATCGACAAAGGTTGGAAGACATGCGGCGGAAGTTGTCTCCGGAAGATTTGGAAAAACAATATTGGAGCTGGGCGGCAACAATGCGATTATCGTCACACCAGATGCAGATCTTAAAACAGCGATTACCTCTATTGTGTTCGGGGCTGTTGGAACGGCAGGTCAGAGATGTACTTCTACACGCAGGATTATTATTCACGATTCAATCTACGAAAAAGTTAAAACTGCACTTGTAAAATCATATAAGAGTTTAAAGATTGGCAATCCATTGAATCAGAAAAATCATGTAGGTCCTTTAATTGATACTTCTGCGGTGAATGATTTTATTAACGCGATTAAAGAAGTTAAGAAAGCAGGTGGAAAAATTGTGTGTGGTGGTCAGGTTCTCTCTGGTTCTGGCTACGGATCGGGATGTTATGTAAGTCCGGCAATAGCCGAAGTAGAAAATAATTATGAGATAGTGCAGGAAGAAACCTTTGCACCGCTGCTTTATTTAATTAAATATAAAGGTAATGTTGATAACGCTATAGCTATTCAGAATGATGTGGTACAGGGACTATCGTCAGCTATATTTACAAAGAATCTGCAAGAAGCAGAGAGATTTTTGTCGGCATGTGGTTCTGACTGTGGAATTGCAAATGTAAATATTGGTACATCCGGGGCAGAGATTGGAGGTGCATTCGGTGGAGAAAAAGAAACTGGTGGTGGAAGAGAATCAGGTTCCGATGCATGGAAAGGATATATGAGAAGACAGACTAACACAATTAATTTTGGTGATGAACTTCCACTTGCACAGGGCATTAAATTCGATATCTAACAATCCTTTACTAGTCTAAAAATTATAGGGAACGGTATTAATTTCCGTTCCCTTTTTCCTGTCATAATATTTTAACATTTCCAGATATCCCATTTCAGCACAATAAACAAATCATTTCAGGTTAGAATTACCTACGGTTTACAGATTGACCTGAAATTATTTCTTAAAAATGTTTCAATTCAATAATGCCCAAAAATCAGAACATCGTGACATATTTGGCAAGCTTTTAGATAGTAAGTTTTGAAAAGGAGTAATAAAATGTTACAGAACAAAATGTCCTATTTCAACGTAAAAGAGTTGACATATTGTAATTCAGATTGGGAACGGAATCAATACACTCTTCTCAGCAGAGTTAGGGAATGGGAAACAAACTTCAGGAAAAACATGATTTACCCGTCATTGCATGATTCAATTGAACTTCATCACACACTTGGAGATATTTTACAGGAAAATCTTGAATCTAAATGGTGGCTGGAAAAAGAGATAAATCAGCAAGTAGTAAATGATAAATTTGTTGTATATGAAAAAGCGCATCATATAAGCCAGCAGCTAAATAATTTATTGAGTTTTGTAGAATGGGCACTCAACTTGAACAGACCTGTAATGGAAGAAGGTATGATACTAAGAGAGTTCGTTGAGGATAATATTATGATAGAGCCATTTAACGATGATCCAAATTATAGGGGAAAAGGATATTTTGGTATCTCAAATATTTCGAAAGAAGTATTAAATATTTACCTGTACGATTTTAAGTACAATTGGACTGATAAAGACGCCGGTCATACATTGGATATTAAACCCATCAGATCAATTCCTTCATCATTGGTTGATAAAGAAGTTGAAAAAGTAATGGAAGAGTTTTTAAAATATTCGCAACCTTTGCATAAACCGATGGCTTATATATTCAAACACGATTTAGACTTACCATATAATGAAACAATTTATCCGGTTGCAGAAGAATTGCTTCTTATGACTATAATGTCTTAGTTTATCCAATGGAAAGTTTAATCAGATCGGCAATGATCTGTGCACTCTCATTTAAATAAGGATCTGTGCTGGGTGTTTCTTCCTCAGAGGGTGTTTCCCCTTTAGTCAATAGTTTTAATCCTTTAATCTTTCGTCTTTCATTTTCTCTTTGAAAGGTACGCTCTTCCTGCTGTTCTTTTTCTTTTCTTCTCACATCTTCTTTTAGTGAAACAAAATCCTTATTCATTGATTTCTTGTAAATATCTATGTCTTCGCGTATATAATCGAACTCAGGATCATTACTTCTGCGTTGTTCTGAAAGTTTTATGAGCTCCGGAATAATTGAACTGAGATCTGAATATTTCACGTAATCTGTCGGGTTGATTTTATCCCATTTAAGTGCACTTTCTTCACTACTCTCACCAAATTCCTCAGGAATTACATGTGATGGAAAAGAAATGTCCGGTATTACGCCCATTCTTTG
>JASFSF010000107.1:0-7411 GCA_050114555.1 Ignavibacteria bacterium | reverse complement strand
AAAACCATAAGTTTTTGAGCAATTTTTAATGAATCTACTCTGTTCATTTATATTTTAAGGCCGCCAAACGGGATTAATCCCTGTTACACCTGAAGGGAAATTTGTAATGCGACGAATATTACTTCCATCTGCATTCATAATGTATACTTCCCACTTAGCAGTTTGATGCCTATCTGATCCAAATGCAATCTGCGTTCCGTCAGGTGACCACCTGGGCGAACCATCGAAATTATTATTATTTGACAACTGCTGTCTGTTTGTTCCATTAGAGTTCATTACAAATATTTCAAATGTATGAGCATTATTACTGTTGTATAACGGACCCTCGAAGGTCGAACCGGCAATCTGACTTCCATCCGGGGAATATGAAGCAAAATTTTCATGTTCGGGTGTGCTGCTAATTTGTTGCATATCAGTGCCATCAACATTACAGGAAAATATTTCATAGTTTCCACCTGAATTAGATGTATAAATAAATCTCGTCCCATCGGGCGACCACCCCCCCAATGTTCCATCTACGCCGATACTATGTTGGTTTGTACCATCGGAATTCATAACGCGTATTTCTTCCCTGTCGTTTTCATTTGGATAAATTCTGGTGAATGCAATTCTGCTTCCATCAGGAGACCATCTCGGTTCATTATCCCAAACATTGTTTACTGTTGTCAGTCTTGTTAATCCGGTTCCATCCATATTAAAAACATGAATCGACCAGGTGTTAAATCCCGCATCCATATAACCGACGCAGGCAATTCTTTGTCCATTGGGTGAGATGTCATGATGATTGAGTCCAATTGAAGCATTAATCAATCTTGTATTGCCGGTTCCATCGGCATTAATGCCATAAATTTTGTGCAGACCATCGCCCTGGTAACAATAAATAATAACTCCGCCACCTCTTCCATCGAGAGGAATATCTTGTGTCTCAGGACCTGTACCGTTATTAGAACAACCTACACATATAAATAAAGAGAAAACCATAAGAATCGAAATAGTAACCTTTACGAATTTCATAAGAAATATTCCTTTCCTTGTTTTATTTAGTTGTACCATTAAAAACGTTATTCACTTTACTTTGCCTTTGATAAATTTGACCGAATAGGCAACTGCTTCTTTCATTGCATTGTTTAATGAACTTAAATATGAGAAAAGAACTACCGTGTCCGTCCCCAACCCAAAAAATCTTAATATTCGTTTTTGATTTTTTATATCCCAAATCTCAATATCCAGTGAAACAACACATTCTTCTGAAGATGAACCTGAAATAGTACTTGTTGCCGGATTATAGTATTGAGAATTTTCATCTGCACCATCTATTTCAATACTATTTATGACTATTATATAGTCTGATTCAAGACTGGCAAAAAACCTCTCTGCTATCGTTTGATTTTGATTACTTAAAGAAATGCCGTGTTGTAATATGGGGGGAACATTTATTTCTAGTTGTGATAATTTAATCCCGGGTATTTGATGTTTAAACTCATTTGAGAAGAGAGCGAACAATTTATTAGTTAACTTATTTGTATCTGAATATTCATCATTAAATGTTTTTACAAATTCATTTAAGAGAATTTTTTCCGTCCAGGCAAACTCAATATTACTATTATGAAGTGCGATAAAATCATAATCCTCAGCAGCAAATGATTCCTGAATGTAAGTTGTCGAACTACAACTAATAACGATTAATGCGAATAAAATGACTAATGACTTATACATTGCTTATCCTCACATTTGTGTAAATAGTAATAACTTCAGAAAACTTCTTCAGTCTTTCTTTTTCACTAAGACGATATCTGACAAATGGATTTATGCTTATCATTTCATTAAGACCATTATACTATCTATAGATTTTGTTACCAAGGTTGATATAAAAAATTGCATTTCTAATTAACACCAAGAGGAATGGAAATACCAGCAAGCAACTGAAATCCTCTGTTTGTAAACTTATCCTCTTCTTTATCTGAATCTAATTCAAAATCAATACTATTTGAGCTTACAGTCGTTGTACCGCCTTTTTGTTGATTTATCAAACCATAATTATATCTAGCCTCTAAGATGATTTCGCCAAAACCAGCAGGCACTTGAACACCCCCGCCAAATGTCAATCCCAGATCGAATGTCTCAGTGACTTCTTTCAAATCACCTTTGAATTTCAGACCTGTCACTTCAAACTCTATTTCAGATTTCAAATTATACCCTAGTGTAGGACCAGCAATTAGGTATGGTTTAATTTTATTGCCAAAAGTGAATTGAATCAATATCGGGATTTCAATAGAAGAGGACTTTATCTTGCCCTCTGGCTGGTTGATAGGGTCGGTTCCCTCTTCGATTTTACCTCCTTTTTGAATATACATAGGTTCTATACGGGCAAAAATGTTTTCTGATATTCTAATATCGAGAACAGCTCCTATAGCCATTCCAAGACGAGTGCTTATTTCCTGATCATCTGGACCCTGACTATTGGGAAAATGCAAATCAGCAAAATTTAAACCTCCAATAACACCTAGAGAAAACCTATTCATTTGAAATTCCGATGATTGTGAATAAGCAGGTAATGTGCCCAATATTAGAATCGCGATGACTAAACAATTTATTTTCTTCATTCTATATTCCTGTGTATTGATTTAGATGTTTAATTTAAGTTGAAATCGATCTACCTTCATTTGTTAATAAAGAAAAAATTTAAAGAGTCGCAGATAAAATTATTGGTATCAGTAATCCACCAATATGAAATTCCAATTGTGGTTCATCGTAGTATCCAGCCGTTGTAACAACTACCATATTAAGACTAGGAAAAACAATAATGTTTTGACCGCCCCATCCTCTTGCAGAATATGATTCTATGTGTTGAGACTCAACTTCAAAAGTAGCTAGCCACCATTGATAACCGTAATCCGAGCTCTCCAAATCTGGCGGGACACTTATAGATGAATTCGTTGATGCTTCAATCCAGCTTGATGATATGATTTGCTGCTCATTCCACACTCCATCTCGCAAATACAATTCACCCAGTTTTGCCACATCTCTCGGACGTAATTGAAGATCGCCCGATGTGTAGAGAACATTGTTCGGTAATATCTCCCAGCTGTAATCGGTAATTCCTAACGGTGAGAAAAGATAGTCTCTTGCTAAGTAATCTGCTCTTACTCCAGCAGTTTTATGAACAATTTCACCCAATACATTTGTAAGTCCGCTATTGTAATAGAATTGTGTGCCGGGTTCAGTAACAACCGGATTGTCTAAGACAAATCTAATTGGATCAGATTGACGCCAGATCTGATACAAATCGTTTCTTGGATCGGAATATGGAGTGGATGACTCGTCCCATTCCAGACCGGCCGACATAGTCAGCAGATGTTCTAAAGTTATTTCATCTCTTCCTTCAGAATTAAGATCGCTA
Organism: Ignavibacteria bacterium; assembly: GCA_050114555.1. Classification (GTDB taxonomy): domain Bacteria; phylum Bacteroidota; class Ignavibacteria; order Ignavibacteriales; family Ignavibacteriaceae; genus BMS3ABIN03. The sequence goes on along the minus strand of JASFSF010000107.1, from coordinate 4,011 downwards.
TATTCGGGGAAAAACGAAAATATCTTCTGATCCAAGTTCTGAATAAAGCCCCGGTCGAAAGCAACTCCTACTATTGCAGAGGTAAAGCTTTTGGTAACTGATGCTAGACTATGTCTCGTTTCCCGATTAAAATCTGTGAGAGGTCCATGATAAAATTTATACCCTGGGAAATATTCCTCGAATACAAGCTTACCATCTTTAATTATTAAAATGCTGTGTATCCTATGGTCAATGCTATTTATAAGATCATTTATAAACAGAATAATGGATGTTTCGTCTATACTTACATCAGTTAGGGATGCTACTTCCCAACCATCCTCAGTTTGTAATGGTATAGTGTACTCATATTCAAATTCATTGTTTGTGACACTGTTATCGCTGCAAGACGTGAAGCAAATAATAATAGTTAATGCAAAAAGTATGACTCTTGATTTCATTAGTCTAAAGATGTTCATTTTGTTCCCGATTGAATGTTATAATTATTTCATCAATACCATCTTTTTAGTTTGAGAAAAATTTCCTACTTGAAGTTTGTAGAAATACACACCACTAGATAGACTTCTTCCATCAAACTCAGCATTATAAAACCCAGTTGATTTTTCTTCATTTACAAGAGTGGTTAACTTATTTCCTAATACATCAAATAGTTCCAGGGTAATGAAATTCATTTCAAGTATTCTGTACGATATTGTAGTAGTTGGATTGAATGGATTAGGAAAATTCTGGTATAGAATAAACCCTTTGGGAAATAACCCTGATGAACTTGTTTCACCTAAGAAGTTTTCAAAGATGAATTCAATATTGTTTCGTAATTGATTTGAATTGTATCGATATGGTCTGCCGCTTATGAAAACCAGGTTTCCGCCATTATCATTATAAGTTCCTCCGCCTGCCGGCTTTCGCCAAACCCCTATACCCCTTGGAACAGTATATGAACTAGTCTCATTAAAGAGTAATACACTTTCGTTACTTGACAATGTGGTTTCGAATAGTGCATTGGAAGATTGCTGCCCGGTTATAGACATATTATTTAATCCCTGATATACTGCGGCACAGTTTTGAATGTTGTTCAGCACACCCTCTGCCCATGTTATCCCAAGATATTGTTGAAGCTCTGTGCTGATGTAATCGCGTCCCTTTCGGGTCAGTAGAATAACATTTCCACCTGCTTCTAAATATGGAAGGATTGCTGCTTGCTGCCAACGTCCAAGATCACCGGCATAATTATTTCCAACCCAGATCACGGTTGAAAACAATCCCAGAGTTTCGGCGGATATTTTTCCATGTCCAATAGGTTCCGGCAATGTTGAAGGATACCCATCTTGCGGAGTATCAAAACAATCCCAAAAAGAAATTTCTGAACTTCCCCAGAATGCACGGTTTTCATATGCATCCCGAATCTCTGAACCATAAACATCAAATGATACGCCGTTTACAAGTAATATTCCGTTATCAAATGTCGGATTTGTGAAAGTCTCCCTAATGGTTTTCAGAATCCAATCATCTTTATCAAGCTCAATATTAATTGGTTCGGATGATACCGTTAACTGAAATAATTGACTTTGCAGACTATCCCAAACTACAAATGTTGTTTCACCGCTAACCGTTGTAACGGTTACATCAATCGGCATCCAAAAAATGTAATTTGATTGCTCTTGCCTAATCTCCAAATTAATTTCATAATCGGAACCGGTTTGATTCCAGTCCCAGAAATGAAAATATTGAGGATACCCTTCCTCATATATCCATTGATGAAAGAACTTACCTAAATCCATACCGGATAATTGTTCACATAGTAACTGAAAGTCTTCGGTGGTTGCGGTTCCATATTTGTGTTCTGGAGAATTATAATATGCCTGAAGTATATTGAAAAAGACACCGTCTCCAACGATATGTCTTAACATGTGCAAAACCCAGGAGCCTTTGTTATAGCTGAGTCCGCTATCGAAAATATTTTCAAATTCCGGATTTTCCACAATGACAGTTCCCGGTCCAAGGTACATTTGATAAGTTGTTTGGTAGTGGCTGGCTGTAAATTGCGGATATGCGTATTCAAACCACAGGGCTTCCGCATAGGATGCAAATCCCTCATTCAACCATATATGCTGAAAATTATCACAGGTGATCATGTCTCCCCACCACTGGTGTGCTATCTCATGTGCAAATAATGATTCGTTCCATGTACCATAGCTGGTACACGTCTGATGTTCCATCCCACCGCCCCAAAGAAAATCAGCTTGACCATATTTTTCATCAACGAACGGATATTCTCCAAACAAATCAGCATAACAGGATATCATATTTTTTACTTTTTCATTTATCTGATAGTACTGATCATAGTTGCCCGGGAATGAATAAAAATGAATTTGCATCGTATCAGAATCGTTGTTGTATAAATAATTATCATAATGAACGTCATAAGGGTAGATGGATAGAAAAACAAGGTACGTAGCGATTGGATATTTCTCATGCCACCAATAAATTGAATTGTTACCGGCAGTAGTAGTTTGCCTTAATGCACCGTTTGAAGCGACAATGAAATTGTCCGGAACTGTTACATGAATATCAACCGAATCAGGTTTATCAGAAGGAATATCTTTGCATGGCCACCATGCACGCGCACCAAACACTGAACTAATTGTCCAGATCATCGGTTCACCATCATACATGCTGAAAAAAAAGGAGTAATACTGAGATTCTTGCGGACGTCCGTTATAAGCGACTTTAATACCGAACTGTTCTCCCTGTAGATATTGATGATTCAGGTCTATCACAAGCAGATCGTTACTTCGATTATAATTTAGCTGAGCAGCCGGGAAGTTTGAATCATATATCTCAGTAATTGACATTCCGTCCCAAAAATTCAACTCCACCTGATTTAAAGTTGGAGTTAGAACTTCTACCACGATTTCAACAACACCGTTCAGGACAGAAGTCGCCGGATTGGGAATCAAATCAAGGGAATAGTATTTAACATCATAGGCCTCCTGATTTGATGTCATTTGCTGCTCAGCTAATAGCAATTGCTCATAGTGCTTGGCTTTCTCTTGAGCCATCTTATCCCTAACAGACACATCAACAACCGGAGATTGGGCAAAAGCGAAATTGCAAAGCAATATCAGCCAAAAAATAAAATTACATTTACACCTGATAGGTTTATGACTAGTTGAAAAATCAAACCGCCTCATCAAGTTTTCGTCTTCAGTGATTGACATTATAGTTCTTAATGTTACTTTGTGTTAATTTTTAATTGACCTGAGATCGACTTAAATACTGTTCCATAAGATCATAAAAGGAGTCCTCATAATTATGGATATCAATATTAAAGCAACTCTGAAAAGCATTTTCAAATGAAATGCCTTGCTCTCTTATTCCTGTAAGCATTTCCCTTATATCAATTAATGATTTACCATATCCATTTGCGTCTAATAAATATCTAAATGCTAATCCGCTCATTGAATAAAATACAGGAACCATATCCGGGGGAACAGCTCCTAAATCATTCCATATTGTTTCAAGTGGATGCATATTTAGTTGATCCAATTGTGTTTTATAATTGTTGAACTGAGTAAGCGTGGTAATCGGTGTGTAAAACCCCCCGGAGCAATACTCAGCAAGGCCTTCCCTGAACCAACCATAACTATACAACCAGGAAGAACCATCAAGATACATTTGAAACACATGAGTTAATTCGTGTTTAACTTCTCTGTAATAATTATCTTTTGTTGCAAAGCAATACGGTGAGGTTAGAGTATACAGCATAAAACCGTAATCATATGATCTTTGAATTCGCGGATCCAGCTCATTGCACACAATCTGGATTTTAGTCGCGGGATTGGTTATATCTATCCCAAAATTTCTAGTTGCGTCTATATCAAAAGCCTTACTCAATTGATAAAAAGCTATTTCGGCACAAGTGGCAAAGTATTTTCTAAATTCGTCTGTGGCAGCATCACTGTAAACAAGAAAATGTGCGGTCTCGTATATACGGTTGTCCTGATTATAGAAAGC
>JASFSF010000106.1:0-7429 GCA_050114555.1 Ignavibacteria bacterium | reverse complement strand
ATAGAAAAACCTATAGTAGGTTTAGCACTCAGTGGTGGCGGGGCAAGAGCCATTTCACAAATTGGTGTTTTAAAGGCACTTGAAGAGAACGGGATTGAATTTGAAATAATTGTTGGAACAAGTATGGGCAGCATAATAGGGGGGCTATACTCAACGGGTTATTCTATCAATGAATTGGATTCAGTTGTTACAAGTACCGACTGGGATAATTTACTTACGCTGGGGGGAGATAAAAAAAGACGAGATTTATTCATAGATCAGAAGATAACCGAGGACAGAGCAATATTCTCTTTACGATTGGATGGATTTAATATTATTCTGCCCACAGCATTCAACGAAGGGCAAAGATTATCAAACCACCTGTATTTGCTTACCAAAATGGCACCAATAAACGGCACTGAGAATTTTGATAATCTTCAGTATAAATTCAGAGCAGTTTGTACCGACCTGGAAAACGGAGAATCTTTTGTAGTTAATAAGGGGCCCCTGAGCAAATCTATGCGGGCAAGTTCCAGCGTTACATTTTTCCTTGAACCTGTAAACTGGAATGACAGAGTATTAATTGACGGCGGATTGCTTTCAAATATACCGGTTGATATTACAAGAGAAACAGGTGCAGAATTTATCATAGCAGTAAATACCACGAGCCCCCTTCATACCATAGAACAGATAGATGCGCCCTGGATAGTCGCAGATCAGGTTGTAAGTATTCCAATGAAAAAGCTGAACGAAATTCAATTGGCAAATGCCGATTACCTTATCACGCCGCCGCTAACTGAATTTCCATCAACGAGTTTTACTAATATTGATTCATTAATAAATTTAGGCTATTTGCAGACCCAAAAGGAGGTTAAAGGATTAAAAAGAGGTATTGAATCGAAGTTTGATGAAAAAGTTAATCGAAATCTTAAATATTATAAAAATGTAATATTCGAAAACAGCACAGATGAAGATTTTATTGACTATCGAAACAAATATGTTGCTCTTGATTCTGTTTCATCAGCTATGCTGAAAAAAGATTTAATAGAATTATATGCATCGGGAAGATATGAGAATATTGAAATAGATGTTACTATTTTGCGGGATACAACATTGTTGGAATTTAAGTATGATCTCAATCCGATTATACAAACTGCAAAAGCATTTAGCATCACGAAGCTTGACAATCAGATCGTACAGAAGATTTTATCTAATCTGGAAGGGGAATTTTACGACGAGGAAAAAATCGTAAGAGCTATTTTAAAGATTCTTCGTCATTATCGAAAGTCGGGATTTTTACTTGCGGACATAAAAGAAATTGATTTTGATCAAGTTGATGGTAACCTGATACTCTATTTTGATGAAGGAATCATTTCTAAAATTAGTGTTGAAGGTAATTTCACCAGAGAAAATTTAATAAGGAGGGAACTTCCTATTACTGAAGGAGATTATTTCCAGTATGATGTGGTAAAAGAAGGACTTGATAATTTAACCTCTTCCGGGTTCTTTAAAGATATCTTACTGATTGTTAGAACAGAGGATGAAAAAAACATACTTTTTATTTCTGTAGACGAAAAACCTTCAGGTATCTTGCGTTTCGGATTCCTTGCTGATGAAACCTACAACGCTCAGTTCAGCCTAGATATTAGAGAGGAAAATATTTTCGGATCTGGAACGGAAGCGGGAATATTTATATATGGCGGTACAAGAAATGGGGCTATCATAATGGAGATGAAAAACCATAGGGTATTGGATACGTATCTAACCTATAATCTATCAACTTATTATAAGTTTAGTGATATAGGAGTATATGAGGATAAACCTTCCGACACGGAAAAAAGTTTTTCAAGAATGAAAATTGGAGAATATGCCCAATCCAATTATGGATTATCTTTATCAGTTGGTACACAGATAGAGAAATTTGGAAATCTTATTTTTACCGGTAAATATCAGATTGATGAAATTTTCAGCTCACAAAGCGATGTAGTTCAGGATTATAAAACTAAAGTTGTAAGCCTGGGTGTAAAAACAACTGTAGATAATATGGACCAGTATCCTTATCCACTAAGCGGATTACATTTTACCGGATTTTATGAAACGGCGCAGAGTTTTCTTGGTGGAGATGAAAGTTTTACTTCCATTGGCATGGATCTGCGTTATTTCATGAAAATTGACAACAGGAGCACATTGGTTCCAAGGATTAAAGTTGGATTCGGTGATAATACTATGCCATTGAGCCAGCAATTTTTGCTTGGCGGGATGGCATCATTTTTTGGTATGAAGGAAAATGAATTCCGCGGAAGACAAATATTTCTCACATCATTAATGTATAGATTAAAACTTCCATTCCAGATTTTCTTCGACACTTATTTAAAATTTAGATATGATCTTGGTTCTACATGGGAGGAGCAGTCACAAATCAGGTTTAAAGATTTACGTCATGGCCTTGGCGGGATGATTTCATTCGATACTCCCATTGGTCCGGCAGAGTTTGCTATTGGCAGAAGTTTTTTAATAAAAAGTCCGGGCAATGTACTCAGTTGGGGAGAAGTCTTTTTTTATTTTTCGCTTGGATATAAAATTAATATTAGCCCCTCTTCTTTTTAGTCAGTTTGTACAGCTCAACATATTGTTCTGCAGATTGAGACCATGAATAATCTTTAGTCATTCCATTCTGCTGAATCTTCTTCCACACTTCTTTATTTTTAAAATTCTTAATAGCTCTTTGAACAGCGGAATACAAGGCATTACCGGTGTGATTTTCGAAAGCAAAACCTGTCCCGGTCTCAAGTTTGAAGCTCAAAAATTCGTCCCAATCTTGTATGGTATCGGCCAGACCACCTGTTTTTTTAACAATAGGGACTGTTCCGTATTTCAAGCTGTAAATTTGATTTAAACCGCAGGGTTCATACAATGACGGCATAAGAAACATATCTGACCCTGCTTCTATCAGATGAGATAACTCATTATTGTATCCTATATATGTTCCTACTTTTTCCGGTAAATTATGGGCAAGATCTCTAAACAAACCTTCATAGTAATCATCTCCTGCACCAAGCACGATCCACTGCGCATTCAATTTCATTAGCCTGGCAAGGCCTTCAGCAAAAATATCAAAACCTTTCTGTGATACCATTCTGGATACGATTCCTATAAGCGGTGTTTCAACATTAAACGGCATGTTAAAGTGATCCAGCAAAAATTTTTTGTTATTAATTTTTTCTTCCAGATTATTTACTGAATAATTGTAAGGAATATGTTCATCAGTATTAGGATTCCAGATACTATAATCGATACCATTTAATATTCCATATAAGTCTTTCTTTCTCGTAAGTAGAGCTTTTTCTAATCCGGCACCCAGTTCTGGTTTTAGTATTTCATGAGAATAATTATTACTGACAGTATTAAGGAGATCCGCAAAGACAATACCGGCTTTCATAAATGAAACTGAACCATCGTGCTCAACCGGGCCATTGGGATAAAAAAGTTCATTCCTAATCTCTGCACTTGAAAGAACGGAAGGGGGAAATTTTCCCTGGTAACCTATATTATGAATTGTAAAGAGCGTAGCAGTATGATCAAAAAATCGATCCCAATTATAATTATCCTTTATAAATAGAGGTATGAGTCCAGTTTGCCAATCGTTACAATGAATTACATCAGGCGACCATCCCATTCTTTGTAATGTTTCAATTACGGCTTTTGAAAATAATATAAACCTCTCATCCTCATCTATATCATTTGTATAAATTGCACGACGATGGAAATAATGCGGACAGTCAATTAGATTAACCTCGACATTTGAGCCCGGCAATTTGCCCTGGTGAATATGGACCGGTCGTGTGATATTGTTAACCCGAACCGGTATCTCACCTGTATCCCAGTTGTAGTGAATGTCATGCTTATTCGCTTCAATTATATAGTACTTTGGGATAAACAATTTTATTTCGCAACCTGATTTCTCAAGTTCTTTTGGTAAAGTTCCTGCAACATCACCCAAACCCCCGGTTTTAGCGTAGGGAACAGCTTCAGTGGCAACAAACGCTATTTTCATTAATCACTTCTTTTTACGAATAATTTGATTGGCAATAATATTAAATTATAAGCAAATTAGTATATGCTTTTATAAACCCGGATAGGGAAAAGAGATGAAAATTACAATTAATGATTTATTTGTATTTATTTCAGGAGAACATAACAAGCCGTCAATTGTGTTTGTTCATGGCTTTCCATTCGATCATCATATGTGGGAAAATCAAATTGATGAATTCAGCAAGGATTATTGTTGTGTTTCATATGATATCCGTGGTCTTGGCGAATCACCAGCTGGCGATGGGCAGTTGACAATCGAATCTTTTGTCGATGATCTTGAAAATATTTTAAATGAATTAAAATTGCAGAAGCCAATATTATGCGGACTCTCGATGGGAGGATATATTTCTTTAAGAGCTATTGAGCGGATGGAGGAAAAATTTAGCGCACTAATACTGTGCGATACAAAATCTTTGGCAGATGATAATGAAGGAAAAATTAAAAGAGCCGCAGGCGTAAAGCTTATAAATGAAGAAGGTGTTGAAAAATTTGTGTCACAATTTGTTCCAAATTGCTTTTCCGAATCATTTATGTTTGAGCATAAAAATGAATATGAAAAAGTGCTTTCACGATCAAAATCAAGCAATCCTGGAGGCATAAAAGGGTGTTTACTTGCAATGGCCGGAAGAACAGATACAACACAATATTTACCGAAGATTAAAATACCTGTGTTGCTGATTTGCGGTGTTGAGGATAAACTAACCCCACCGGATGTAATGAACCTGATGAATGATAAAATTAATAATTCAAATATTGTTCTGGTTGATGGTGCAGGCCATATGACTCCCATAGAAAAATCCGACACTGTTAACAAAGCGATAAAGCAGTTTATAAATGATCTGGCTTGATGTGTGCATTTAAGTTGTTAATAAAAATTCACTTCGTGATTTAAATATTCCCCGTTTTCATATAAAAACTTTGCGCTGAAAAATTTATCCTTAAATAGCCACGGGATAAAATATTTATCTCCTTCCCAAAGATTAATTTTTGTAAGGTTTTCGTTTGGAATCCATTTCAAATTACCCTCTTTTGAGTCAATTAACTCGCCGCTAAATTCATCCGATACAAATAAAAAAACATACCAATCGTCATTTCCATCGAACATGGGAAATGTTATTAATCCTTTTAACGTAATGTTTTTAACAATTAAACCACTTTCTTCTTTAATTTCTCTTATTGCACACTCCTCAGGGCTTTCCCCTGGTTCAAGTTTGCCCCCAAGTCCATTCCACTTTCCATGATGGTAATCATTTTCTTTTTTTATGCGATGAATCATCAATGTTGAATTCTTTTTACGGTCAATTACGTAGCAGAGCGTTGCGAGCTTCATATTAATAAATTTATATTATATTTATAGTATTGACAAAATAAATATTCAAAATTAAATTTTGTTAGAAACGAATGATAATATTATTAATTTTAGAATAAAACTTTAAGAGAGGTTGGTTAATTTTTCTGAAACAAATTTCTTCTAAAATTATCTAAGGAGTAAAATCATATGCTAGAAAATGCAGGGGCAGAACAAGATAAGCGATTTTATTATGAGCTTATTGAACGAAGTGATTTAGAACATCTTATGTTTGCCCCAAGGAAGAAAAGAGATGAAGAAGATGATGATCAGATTGATGATGATTTCAATGAAGAGGATGAAAATGAAGATGAAGAAAATCCATTTGATATTGAGCCTAGTGATAGAGATATTCTAGAAAGTGATTTTCCTCTAGATAACCCTGAAGACGACTTGCTAGATGATGAGGAAGAGATACCCTATAACTGATTACATCCCCAGATACAGCTTGCCTGTTAAATATGTTTTTACGTAGTCTTCGATACCACTCTCAAGCGCGGAAATCTTTTTATTATAACCGACGCTGATTATTTTTGATAAATTAGCCTCTGTAAAGTACTGATATTTATCTGCAAGATTATCTGGCAGATCGATATATTCAATGTTAACAGGTTTATCCAGCGCATTAAAAATTGCAGTAACTAAGTCATTCCAGGTTCTTGCTTTTCCCGAACCCACATTGAAGAGCCCACCAATTTTTCTATGATCAAAAAAGTGTAGAGTCATATCAACAGCATCTTTCACATATACAAAGTCTCGCATTTGCTCGCCATCTTTATAACGAGGATGAAGTGATTTAAATAATTTAACTTTTCCAGTATCCCTGATTTGTTCAAATGCCTTGTGTACAACGCTACGCATCTCTCCCTTATGATATTCATTCGGCCCGTATACATTAAAATATTTTAATCCTACAATATGTTCGAAAGCTTTATGTTCATCAGCCCAAACATCAAAGAGACTTTTGGAATAACCATACATATTTAAAGGTCGCAATTTTTCACAATCATCTTCGTTATCATTAAAACCGTTAGAACCATATCCATACGTTGCAGCAGATGAAGCATATATGAAGCGAATGTTTTTTGACAGGCAAAATCCGGCCAGTTTTTTTGTATAGAGATAGTTGTTATTAATCAAATGGTCAGCATCTTTCTCGGTGGTAGAGGAATTAGCACCCATATGAATTATGGTTTTAATATCTGAATATAGTCCGGTATCTATCTGATCAATAAAAATGTTTTTGTTAACAAAGTTATCGAAAGTCAGTCCAACAAGATTTTTCCATTTTTCATCAGTGCCGAGTTCATCAACAACAATTATATTTTTATTCCCACGCTTATTTAGTTCCCAGATAATCGCACTGCCGATAAATCCTGCACCACCTGTAACTACTATCATGTAGAGCTTTCGTTTTTAATAATATGATTTGTAGTAGATAACAATTTAATTATATTTAACAACCTTTTAAACCACGTAATTAGTTAAATACCCATTGCTCAAATTTAATTGCAGAAAACATTTAGATAAAAATAAAATGTACTGAAATGTTAAAAAGACTAACAGAAATATTAAAGAAAAGAATACTTGTTCTGGATGGTGCAATGGGGACTATGATACAGAACTATAAACTGGATGAAGCAAGTTTCCGTGGAGAAATATTTAAAGAACATCCGTATGATTTAAAGGGAAATAACGATCTTCTGTCGTTAACCCAACCGGAAGTAATCAGGGAAATTCATAAAGCATACTGTGATGCCGGTGCGGATATAGTTGAAACCAACACTTTTAATGCATCTGATATATCACAAGCAGATTATCACACTGAAGATTTTGTATACGAAATGAACAAAGCGTCTGCTGAGATAGCAAAAGAAGTAGCGTTGGAAATTACAAATAGAGATCCAGCTAAACCTCGCTTTGTTGCGGGTGCTCTGGGACCAACAAATAAAACTCTAACACTATCACCAGATGTTAATGACCCTGGATTCCGTGCTGTTTATTTTGATG
>JASFSF010000105.1:0-7432 GCA_050114555.1 Ignavibacteria bacterium | reverse complement strand
CTTGCATCTGAGTCCACTGAGAATCTACAACTTCAACAAATGCTAATTCAATTCTATCCGGTTGCGGGTTAGTGGAATATTTTCCCCAGTATACTTCAGTTAAATCAGGTGAAAAGTTGGGGCTCCCATGCCAGAACCAGTCGCCATTTGCCTGAAGTGAAGCCGGTGGAAATCTGACCGGTGTCATTCCGGGCGAGTCCTGACCGAAATATTGAAGAACCTGCGCGGGAATGTTAGTACAAAGGATTGTACTAAGAACAATTGTAGCGAAAAATGTTTGAGTCCTATTATATTGCTTCATTTCAAACTCCTTGGTTTATTAAAATACCTTCGGGTTATACTGGCAACTATTGTCAGTACAAAAATTAACCGGCTGTTTATTTAATAAAACCCAGTTTCGGTGACAGGTCTATTAACTCGACAAACGGTGGTGGAATGATAACGAGAGTAATCCAAAAATTTATATGCGATCTAATTCCTGCGTAAAAGTTATATCTTCGGTCATAACCATCAGTCGTCCATCATCGGGACAATACAATGAAATTAGATATTGATCTGTTTAATATGGTTTAGAACAGTGTGTCCCCCACACTGTTTTTATCATTATTACAATTTCTTAAAACGACTCAATTGTTACTTCAAGAGGATCATTTTATTAGTTAAAGAAAACTCCCCGGCCGTTAACTGATAGAAATATAATCCCCCGGATAAATCTTCTGCATCAAATTCAACTGTATGCACACCTGCCTGCTTTTCTTCTTCAACCAATGTTACAATTTCATTCCCCAACAAATCGTAGACTTTAATGGATATCATACTACGTTCCGGTATTTCATACCGAATTATTGTTGATGGATTAAATGGATTGGGAAAGTTTTGATGAAGTTTAAAATCTCCCAATTGATTATTACTTTGTACTCCCAACACAGATTCATCAATTTCAGTCGTAATTATACTTCGGCCAAATTGATCTGATTGTGTCCATACAGGATATGCTTTCCCATTGTAAGCCACTATGCTTATATAATCACCAAGAAATTCTTGAGATGTAGCCGCGAAAGGTGATTCGCTAATTTTGAAGTTATAAAACGTTTCTCCACCATCGGTTGATCTTGCAACATAAACTTCTGTTAAAGTGTTGAGTGTGCTTCTTCTATCATAGTAAACTATGTACATTATTCCGGTAACCGGATCAATGCTCATCCAGGGGTAAAATTGAGCTCTATCTGTTTCATCGTCGTTAACTCTTACGATATCGCTCCAACTATCTCCAGCATCAGTTGATTTTATCAGGAAGATATCGGTGTTTGTTGTTCCGTTTCTTTGATCTGCCCAAAGTATGTAAACAGTTCCCCTGTATGGAGAATTGCTCAAATCACAAATAGTTTGCGGAAGTCCGTTGCCGTAAATACCTGCTATTTCATAACCCCAGCCCCATCCGCCAATATGATCCGTAACAAAAATATCATTGCCGAATGTAACACCACCATCAAAAGATCTATCGAACAATATCCCTTCAGGACCTGCCCATGCAAGATAAATTTCTCCATTGGGTCCGATAGTAGGTGTGGCGCCTTGAATTGTATTATCATCATCCAAACAATCACCTTCTACTTCATTAAGCTGAATTGGATCAGACCATGTAGCACCTCCATCAGTTGATCGTGAGAACATTTCACGACTTTTAAACTGTATACCGGGATCAAAGAGCCGATCATATTCGGTCCATGCTACATATAGATTATTGTGATACTGAGAATTAGTTAAATCAACAGCGAGCCATTCCTTATCTGTAAATTTTGGCCGGTTAAGACCGGTAAAGGTCCCATCGTTCCAGATAATTCCGCCATCCGTAGATTTTTGAATAACTATGCGGTCTCCCCACCGTCCGGATAATGGGGGCTCGCCTGAAAGATGCGCAAAATAACAATTGCCTTCGGAATCGAAAACCAGACTGGGATCCCCCCAAACACCATAGGAGGAGTACATTTGTCTTCCACTCCAACTCTGACCTGCGTCAAAAGAAGCATAACAAAATGTGTTATTTACTCCTATTACCAGATTATCCGGATTACTTGGATTAATGGCTATACTGGGTTCATTAAGATCAGTTCGCCACGATTCGTTAACTACAATATTTTGAAATTGGCTGATTCCAGTATTAGACAAGATCATATAAATAAGAGTAAGATAAAGTAATTGGTGTTTTTTCATTTGAGAGACTCCTTATGATAAACGACAATATTTCTATTTCAGATAAATTTGTAATGATCTTTAAACAGGATCACTCCATGGTGTACTTTTTGAAAATATTCTTCCTTTGGCAAGAAATTTTTCTTTAGTTAATTCCTAATTGTTCGAAATATTTAAAAGAATGAGGTTTTTTAAAAGAGTGAATCGGTATCAGGCTTTTTTACCAGACAGACGGTTTATTGAAGATGTAAGCGTAAGGCAAAACATTAGGGATTATATCAGTAATGATAAATAAATGTCCTTTAGCCGATTTCACAACCGTTTACAGAATTTTAGTTTTATCTTTACAATCATTTTATCGATTTTGATATAGTAAATTCTCACTTGTTTGAAACAACTCGAACAATGTAATACAAGAATCATGAAATATAAACGATCTATATTCTGGATACTTCAATTAACAATCTGGTCATTATACTATCTATATAATCTAAACGTTGTACATGGTCTTTCCCTTCCTGATGAACGAGAACTTGTTGCGCTCTATCTTGTTTTGTATGCATATTTTGCAATTCCACTAACCTTAATTCTTCGAATAATTTTCAATCGGTTGGGAAAGAAATCAATGTCGAACTGGATATTCGCAGCTGCAGTTTTCTCAGCCATTTTTATAGCAGCAAATATATGGGCCTTAGAGGTATATTTTTTAGACAGATTATTCGAAGGTGAAAGTAGAGTATTAACACCAGTTAATCTTAAATTCTATCTGTGGGAGGTACTTAACGATTTTCTGGTGCTTCTTGCCTGGAGTGCATTTTATCTTATTATAAAATTGTGGTATGAATGGCAGACTGAAAAAGAAAAAGCTAATACGGCATTACTACAGGCACAGCAATCTCAATTAAGTATGCTGCGCAATCAGATAAATCCGCATTTCCTCTTTAACACTCTTAGCTCTCTCCGTGCATTAGTAAGGGATAATCAGAAGAAGGCAGAGGATATGCTGACTAAAATTTCTGAATTTCTCAGGTATTCACTGGTAAGTAAAAAAGAAATCAAAGTTCCATTTTCCGAGGAATTGAATGCCCTGCAAAATTACATTGATATTGAACGTGTACGTTATGGAGAAAATCTTGAAACGACTTTCAAAATTGATTCCATGGCAGAGGATTACCCGGTTCTTAGTTTTCTTCTACATCCAATTGTAGAGAACGCTATAAAATACGGTATGGATACCAGCACAATGCCGTTGAAACTAGAAATTTTTACGAACGTATTAGATAATACCCTGAAAATACAAATCATTAATAGCGGTAAGTGGATAAATGAAAGTGAGCACGGAAAAAACAGCGGAACAGGAATGGGATTAAAAATTGTTAAAGAGCGGCTAAAGCATTTGTATGGGGATGATCAAAAGTTTGAAATTAACAAGCAGAATGGAAAGGTAAGTGTGTTGATAGAATTAAAAAATAAATCGGCAGAAAAAGATGAACACTAAGTATCATGCAGTAATTGTTGATGATGAAAGCTTGGCAAGAAAAGACCTTGCCGCTGTTATTGCTGAATTTGATGAAATTGAGATTATTGGCGAAGCTAAAAATGTTGAGACAGCTATCGATATTATTAATGCAAAAGATCCGAATCTAATATTTTTAGACATTAAAATGCCAGGCGAGTCCGGATTTGATTTAATTGAATATATTAATGAAACTGCTCATATTGTATTTGTAACCGCATTTGATGAATACGCTATACGTGCTTTCGAAATAAATGCACTTGACTACTTGCTTAAACCGGTTACAAATGAAAGAATAGCTTTAACATTGGAAAAGTTATCCGATATAGAGAGTAAAAAAGATAGGGAGTTAAAAAAACTTTTATATGACGATCAAATATTTCTTAAACTAAATAACAAGTATCATTTCTTAAAGGTGAGTAATATTCTGCAAATATGCTCGGAAGGGGATTATTCGAAAATTGAGACAAAATCGGGCGAAAAATCATTAGCACTAAAAGCGATGAAAGAATGGGAGGAAAGGTTGCCGGAAAATCATTTTGTCAGAATACATCGATCGACTATTGTAAATACAGATGAGATTGATCGAATCGAGCCCTGGTATAACAATGCACATTTGGTTTATTTGAAGGGAATAAAAAAACCGGCTGTTATGAGCCGCAGGTATTTTTCAAAAATAAAGGAAAGGCTAAAGTAGAACCTCTGAAAGCTCCATAAGGAGAATTTAAACTCTGTATCTTTTTAAATCCGATTTCATCAAATCTACATTCTAACCACAGCATATCTTCATGCTTGTAAACTGTTGTTTTCAAACATTTTATGAACTCTTTTCAGCTCCAAAAAATTGTCGCAAAATGATAATCTGCCTCAAATAAATGCAAAAAAATTAAGTTTTTAAACAGAGTATATTTCTAAAAAGTTGCTAATACAGTAAAATATTAAAACTTTTTGAATCATTTGCTAAATGGCACCTTTGTTGGCTATTAGGGAACAGTTGGGATAAATAGAAACACAAAATAAGCTTTCTACCCAACGTGCTCATTAACAGGATGGATTCTATGATTAAACTATTTCTTAATTAAATCATTAATCACTAAATCCTGGAGCACAAAATGAAACTTCTAATATCATCCCTTCTGCTAATTGCAGGACTTCTACTCGGTTGTGCCGATACATTAATTTCTCCAACAGGACCGGAAAGTGAATCATATGAGTTGATAAAGCTTCCACCAAGGTCCAGTTCATCACTCCAAAAAAGTTTTACTCAAACTGTAACAATTAACGGGGAAACTGGCGGTGAGATAGAACTGGTTGAAAATTATATTTCATCCGGCGGACAGACTGTAAACATTTATGCAAAACTTACAGTGCCTCCAAATGCATTTACCGGAGATATTCCTATTAGTATGTCAGTTGACGACGAATATGCTGCGGTTTGGTTTACTCCCCATATAGTTTTTGATAAACCTTTAATACTTAAAATGTCATTTAAGGGAATAGACCTAGAGCAGTTAATGCTTGTAAATGGGAAATATGACCTTCTCTACATTGGCGATGATGGAACTTTTGAAATAGTTGGTCATGATGAAGTACATGTCATTGAGTCACAAGGTGAAATCAAAGTCCAAAAGGCGTACTTAAATCATTTTTCCAGATATGGATTTACAAGATAAGTATTTGTAAAAGAATGCATAATAAAAATGAAATATTGTTAACGAAGCTAAGCAAAGTATTTATTGAGTACTTTGGCGATGAAATGGCTTCCGTTTTTAGTAATGAGCTGAAGAGAAATGCGCTTGCCCAGGAAAATATTGATCCGAATGATTCGGATTATTCCAATCAAATGGTTGAAGTCCGTATTATCATTGATACAACTATTACATATGCGCAATCGAAGCTTGTTTCCAATGTGTATCCCCGGTTTATACTGGATATCACAACAGTGCTTGCAGAGACCGGCAGTCTGGATCTTCCAGAGCAAATTCTAATAAATACAATTGCTGATATACGTTCGGACAGGACATATGCGTTATTACTTATGCTTCTTGCAGATATCTATATTAGAAAATCATTCTGGGATAATAGTATTAATTTACTGGACCAAGCTGTTGAAATTCTTACAAAACTGGATGATAAGGTTAATCTTGCAAAGTGCGAAAATCTATACGGAACTTTGTATGGGGAAAAGGGGGAGATTCAAAGGGCAAAAGATCATTTCTTAACCGGGGTCTATTTGCTTAATGGCGAAAAAGATGAATTGCTTTCAGCAGATTTTGAAAATAATCTGGCTATTATCGAATACATTACCGGAAACATCGCGGCTGCGAAAAAACATTATAATATTGCATTAGAAAAATTCGAGATGCTTAATCATTCTAAGAGGATTGCAGAGATAATGCATAACCTTGGCATATTCAATTTTATAGAAGAGCAATATGATAAAGCAATTGAGGAATTCGACAAATCAATTAAAATTGCAGAAAAAGAGGATTATAAAACAGTATTGTCAATTTCATACCTGGCTATGGCTAGGGCTTTTTTGTGCTTAAAAAATTATAATGAAGCTTCTACCTATAGTTATAAGGCAATAGATGCTGCAATTAAAATCGGTGATAAACTTACAATTGCAGAAATTTATAAGATTATTGGAATACTTGAAAGAGAGTTGAAACATTACGGAACCGCGGAAAAGTTTTTCCAGATTAGTCTAAGGCTTAACAAGGAGCTTTGTAATAGGTTTAATTACGCCGAAACGGCATTAGAATTGGGCGAACTTTATAGGTTAACCTGCGACGAAGAAAATAAAACCGAATGGCTTAATAACGCATTAAGTTATTATACCGAAATAAATGCTGTCGAGAAGATCAAAGAAATCAAAAAACTTCTTAAATAGTAGCTATCCCGGATACTTTGATCATCCTGCAATTAAAAATCAACATTCAATTCCATTTCTTGAAGAAATTCCTTTCTGGTAATAATGTTTTACTTCCTTCATTTCACTTACAAGATCGGCTTCTTCTATTAACTCATTGGGGCAATAACGTCCAGTAAGAATGAGTTCAACATTTTTCGGTTTCTGGTTGATCAGGGTCATAATATCCGATACATTAATTAACTTGAAATAAATTGCTACACAAACCTCATCCAGAATAATTATATCATAACTCCCGCTTAGCATATTCTGAGCTGCAGCTTCAAGACCTTTTTTTGCCTTCTTTATTTCTGGTTTGGAGGGTAATTCTTTTTTGTAGACAAAATCATCACCACCAAATTGTTCGAGCTTTATCCATTCACTTAACTGTTTCAGACTATTCAGCTCATTATATGGAAATTCTTTCATAAACTGTGCGATATAGGTTTTCATTCCAAATCCCGCTGCCCTTACGGCCTGACCAATTGCCGCTGTTGATTTACCTTTTCCGTTACCGGTATAAATCTGAATATATCCCCGTGAAAGCTTTCCGCTACTCATCCTTCAGTATTTATCATCTATGATTTTATGCAGTGTCAATAATTAAATGTTTGCCCGATATCCTCAAGTCCCAGCTTTATCCCATAATTGTTAACAGAGTTGTTCAACCAGTTCAATGGTTCATCAATTGGTTCCGTGCCTTGCTTAAATGTTTTTGTATGAATTGGTATAAAATATTCTGCATTCAGATGATCCGACGCCATAATTAATGCTTCCTCCGGATTGCAATGATTCTTTCTCCAGGGAACGTA
>JASFSF010000104.1:0-7469 GCA_050114555.1 Ignavibacteria bacterium | reverse complement strand
AGCGAAACTGCAGACATGTACAATCCAAGACTGCTAACAAGATTTACAAGATTACCGGCTTGCTCAGCTACTATTCCGGCCACAATCCCTAAAATTCCTAATGGAGTAAATTTTATTATGAAATGAGTTAATTTCATCATTACTTCAAAACCGCCGTTAAAAAAATCTGTTAACATATTTTTATACTTTTCATTAACTCGGGTAATGAAGTAACCAAATAAAATCGAGAAGAAAATTATTGCAAGCATATCAGCCGATGCAAGTGCATCAAATATATTTGTCGGTATCATACGCATAATGACTTCTCCCAGGTCACCGCTTGTAGCAGCAAGCTCCGGAACCTCGCTCTGTAATCCCAAATCTGCACCAACGCCGGGTTGAATAATATTTACCAGTATTAGTCCGGTCAGAATTGCAAAGAAACTCGTAGTGATATAATAAGTGAATGTTTTAAGTCCTAATCTCCCAAGGTTTTGTGCATCACCAATATTTGTAACACCGGAAATAATGGATGTGAGAATAAG
Source organism: Ignavibacteria bacterium (assembly GCA_050114555.1). Classification (GTDB taxonomy): domain Bacteria; phylum Bacteroidota; class Ignavibacteria; order Ignavibacteriales; family Ignavibacteriaceae; genus BMS3ABIN03. Next base: position 6,945 of record JASFSF010000104.1, on the reverse strand, counting down.
CGGAACTATGATCATCTTTAAACCCCGAAGAAACAACTCGCCCATCCACTGAACATACCCAACATATTCAGTTAAAAATATCCCGTACAAAACAGCGACCACGAGCGCTATTAAAATTTGCCAGTGTAGTTTAATCTTCAACATCAGTAATTATCCTGCAGTTTATAAAATGTTTTTTAATATCTCATCACAGACTGCATAGCCTTTTGCCGTGAGTTTCATAACATCCCCGTTTAACTTAACTAAATTCTGGTTCTTTAACTTTTCAAAATAAGTATAATTTTCATCTAACCACTTTTTACCAAATATTTTTTTGTAATCATCAAGGATAATTCCCGAACTTCTTAATGCAAGCATTACATACTCATTATGCTTTTCTTTTTCAGATAAGATCTCCGAATTAGCAATTGCGTAACTGTTTTTTTTAATTTCGTTAATATATTTCCTGAGACTGGAATAGTTCCACCATCTTTTCCCATTAACAAATGAATGTGAAGAAGTGCCGAACCCCAGGTAATCTTTATAATTCCAATAAGAGTTGTTGTGTTTACATTCAAATCCTGGCTTAGTGAAATTTGATACTTCGTACTGATAGAAACCATTCCCGGTTAGAAAATCTATTGTTGTTTCATATAATCCCGCATCATGATCGTCATCCCGCATTTTAATTTTACCATCCAGGACCATTTTATTTAAAATTGTTCCCCTTTCCAGGATTAAACTGTATGCAGATATATGAGTAACAGGTTGATCCACTGCAGTTTTAAGATTATCCAACCATTTTTCCATTGATTGTCCGGGAAGGTTAAAGATTAAATCGAGACTAATGTTTTCATATCCAATATTTTTAACATATTCAATTGTTCTGATTGCTGTTTCTCTATCATGAATTCTGGTCATAAATTTCAAATCATTATCATCAAATGATTGCACGCCAATACTTATTCTGTTTATTCCAATATCCTTAAATTCTCTTAGCTTTAGTTGATCAACAGTACCGGGATTTGTTTCCATTGTAACTTCGGCACTTCCAGATATATAAAAACTCTTTCTAAATTCAGCAATGATTTCCTCAAGATATTCAGGACTCATCAGTGAAGGCGTTCCCCCTCCAAAGTAAATTGATGTTATAACTCTACCCTCAGAGTATTTTTTTGCAAAGCAGATAATTTCTTTTTTTAAGGAATTGAGAAACGAAAGGATGTTATCGCTTGTAATTATGGAATAAAAATCACAATAAATACATTTATGATCACAGAAAGGAATATGAACATAAATTGCTGTTTCTTTTAATTCATACGGTTGCAAAAATTCAAAATTATTTTGGTTTGAAAACTAATATAGAAAAATCAACTGCCTGATAAGCCCATTAATTCCTTTGCCCCCTTAATGCTGGCATCACTCAGCTTTTCGCCACTCATTAGCTTGGCAACTTCCGAAACTCGTTCTTCTTTGTTCAGTAATCTTATTGAACTTGAAACACGGTTATCTTTATCTGTTTTATTAACCACATAATGCTGATCAGCCTGCCCGGCAATTTGAGGAAGATGCGTAATAGCAATTACCTGGTGGAATGAGGAGAGATTCTTCAATACTTGTCCGACTCTTTGAGCAATTCTTCCGCTTACTCCCACATCAATCTCATCAAAAATCAATAACGGAAGTTTGTCATTCTTAGCTAATGTAGATTTTAACGAAAGCATGATCCTGGAAACTTCACCACCGGAAGCAACTTTTGCGAGAGGTTTAGGATCTTCCCCTGCATTTGTTGAAATAAAAAATTCCACCCGGTCAAAACCCTTGGAAGAATATTTATACGGATTTCCATCTACTAAAATGTGGCTATTATTATCAGATTCAATGTTCGCAATTTTCGTTTCAAAATTCGGGTGTAAAATTCCCAATTCCTTCAAAGAAGATTCAATATCTCGTTTGATTTTATTTGATTCGATCTTTCTCTTACCTGATATTTCTAAGGCAAGTTTTCCCGTTGTAATTCTGCACTCGTTAAGCCGGCGGTTTAACTCTCTTATCTTTCCTTCGAAATTTTCCGCAAGTTCAAACTCATCACCGATTTTTTTTCGGTGCGCAAGTACCGAATCAACAGAACCGCCGTATTTTTTCTTAAGCAGGTTTATCGCTCCCAGCCTATCACGTACTTCCTCAATTCGCTTTGGATCGATATCCAGTTTCGCTTTATAAGATTGAATGAATGCAGATATATCATTTATCAGAGCCAAAATAGTCTCAATCTCACCAGATGATTCTTCAAAGGACTTATCGATAGCTGAAAGTTTACCTAAGTCGCTTTGCGCTTTAACGATTGAATCGTGAACAGAGTCTTCCGAGTCATATAGAATCTGATAAACCTGTGATGTGAGTTCAACCAGTCTTTCAGAGTTTTCAAGAATTATTAATTCATCATTAAGTTTATCTTCTTCACCGGGATCCGGAGATATATTATCGATCTCTTTAATTTGAAACGAATAAATTTCTTTTTTCTCATTTAACAAATCTTCCCTTTCCTGCAAGGATTCAAGTTCACTCTCAATAGAACATAACTCATCGTACTTGCTTATATAATCAAGAAGTAATTTATCGTAGTTACCAAATTCATCAAGGTAGTCGATATGCGTTTCTGTATGAAGAAGAGATTGATGCTCATGTTGACCATGAAGATCTACAAGCAAATTTCCTATTTCTTTTATTAACGATAGTGAAACCGGTGTGTCGTTCAGAAAACATCTGTTCGAGCCCTTAAGTGATATCTCTCTTCGAACGATCATCTCCGGAAAGAAGTCTATATCATTTTCTTCAAGAATTGACTTTACCTTTTTATTTCCATCAACTTCAAAAATTCCTTCTATTACTGATTTTGCTGCTCCTTTTCTTATCACTTCGGTTGAGGCACGCTCTCCAAGAATTAATCCCATTGCGTCAATTAATATGGATTTACCTGTCCCGGTTTCTCCCGTGATAATATTCAGTCCTTTACCGAACTCAACGTTTATCCCTTCAATAACAGCATAATCTTTTATTTCGAGCGATTTTATCATAAGATTGAATGATCTTTTGTAAGATGAAAATTAATCTTTTGGGAAGGAATTTCAAAAGAAGATATTAATTCGATGGTTTTAACCGGAACTAAGAAGCAATTAATTGAGATTTGCCCTTATTCCCTGTATCCCGGTTCATAAAACGGAGTAAGTTCGCTTCCGAGGAATTTAAGTAAAGCAGCAATCACCCCCATATCATCCAGATACCCGAAGAATGGTGCAATGTCGGGAATAGTATCGATAGGAGAGATAAAATAAACCAGAGCCATGACGACAATTGCTTTCCTGTACCATGGAACCAGGTCATCGGCCATATACCTGTAAAGAGCTACTACATCTTTTGCAAAAGAAATCTTTTTACCGGCCTTTTCTAGTTTGTACCATATATTTTCTTGCACATATTTTACCCTGGGAGTATATTCTTCCTCGAGCTGCTCTTCACTCTTTCCTCCAAAATCCAGCTCGCTTAACTCGCCAAGGTCATCAAATATATTATCATTATCTTCATTATTCATTTTCATCTATCCTATGTTTTGCATTGTTCTGATCAATTAAAAGTGTGTTCCACCTGTATCGGGATTTCTACGACTTCTTGTCCCGGGAAATAACATTTGAGTAAAAAACAGCATCCGTTAGAAGAGAATTATTATCGTCTCCTCTTTCAAAAATTGTACATTCAAAAATAAACTAAGCCCTGCCCAAAGGCAATGCGTTGTACCTGCACTATTATAATATTGTTTTTGATTTTTATATTATGAGGATCTGTTCACGGGAAGCATGGAAATTTTAGTGGTTGAAGAAAGATAAATTTGTTTGCTAACGGTAACGAACTATCCATTTATTGAAAAATATATGTTTTCTTTGAACAGAAAGTTATCCTTATATTAGGTTCCGACTCTGAACGAATAAAAAAGATGTATTATCCAGGAAGAAAAAATTATTGAAAGATAATACTTATCCTTTAGATAAATGTTAAATATCTTACAATCTAAAATTCTCTAATGACCGAGACGCGGAGTTTTAAGAAATGAAAAAAGGCGATTTTATAGATTTAGAAGTAACGAAATTATCTTCCGAAGGAAGGGGGATTGCTAAAGTAAACCGCGAAATCATACTACCCGACAATAATGATTCTTCCGCACAGAACTATGTTGTGTTCATCCGGGGGGCTTATCCGGGTGAAAGAGTAAAAGCACAACTTCGTAAGATAAAGCGAACATATGCTGAAGCGGTAACAATTGATGTTTTATCACCATCAAAAGACCGGATTGAACCACGATGTAAACATTTTGGAACCTGCGGAGGATGTAAACAACAAAATCTGAAATATGAAACACAAATTAAGTATAAGCGGGAACTCGTTCGGGAAACCGTTAAACACATAAGTGGATTAACAACTTACGAACTAGGACCTATTATTCCTTCTGAAAAAGTTTTCTATTACAGGAATAAAATGGAATATTCGTTTTCAAATCTGAGATGGCTCACCAGGGAAGAACTTTCAAAAGATAAAATTCTAGACAGGAATTTTGCATTGGGTTTACACATTCCTAAAATTTATGACAAGGTGCTTGATATAGACGAATGCTTTCTTCAATCTGAGACCAGCAATAAAATTCTAAATTTTACGCGGAACTATTTTAAAGAAAAAAAGTGTCCAATCTATTCAACCAAAACTCACCAGGGTTATTTAAGACATCTTGTAATCAGACACTCCGATAAAAGCAAAGATTTAATGGTTAATCTTGTAACCAGCAAAGAAGATGAGATCTTGATGGGTGATTATTCTTCCGCATTAGTTAAGAATGTCCCTGAAATTACAACTGTTGTCAATAACATTAATACTAAAAAAGCTTCAATTGCATTGGGTGAGTACGAAAAAGTGTTTTACGGGGATGGCTTTATCTATGATACAATTGGAAAATTCAAATTCCGCATAAGTGCCAACTCATTCTTCCAGACAAATACAATCCAGGCTGAAAACTTGTATAACATGGCTTTGCAGTTTGCTGATTTTTCAGGTAACGAAATTGTGTACGATCTTTACTCGGGTGCCGGTACGATAGCACTTTTTATATCCGGTGGAGTAAAAAAAGTATTTGGTTTTGAGTCTGTTGATTCTGCAGTTTCAGATGCGAATGAAAATACAAGTATAAATAATGTTGCTAATGTCAGCTTCGTAAAAGCAGACCTGTACAAATCAATTCTTCCTGTTATCGAGGACAACAAAATACCTAAGCCGGATGTAATAATCGCTGATCCACCCAGAAGCGGGATGCATAAAAACACTGTGTATGATGTTATTAATCTAAATCCATATAAAATCGTGTACGTAAGCTGCAACCCGGCAACCCAGGCAAGAGATTTAAAATTATTGGTAAATGCCGGTTATACTTTAGCGAAGATAAAACCTGTCGATATGTTCCCCCACACCTACCACGTAGAGAATGTTGCATTGCTGATTAAAAAATAATAAACTGCCTATTTCCTGTTATTCACGATTAATACAAACTCCCCTTTTAAATTATTTTTCTGTGCAATGTTTAAAACCTTTTCCGCACTACCCCGGTAGAATTTTTCATTTTTCATTGTCAACTGGAAAGCCAGCACAACAGGTGTTTGCCTTCCAACTATGTTAACAATATCTTCTAAAATTCTTTGAAGCCTGTAAGGCGTATCCATTAAAACAATAACTTCATTTATTCTTTTCAAATCAAGAAGCTGTTTTCTTCTGATACTTTTCTTCTGTGATAACCAGCCGTAGTAATAGAATTTTTCAACATTAAATCCCGAACCTGTAATTGCGGGAAGCAGCGAGTTTGCTCCGGGCACAGGAATTACTTTTATGTTTTGCGATATACATGAATCAACCAGCAGGTGTCCCGGATCTGAAAACAAAGGTGTGCCGCAATCGGAAATCAGTGCGGCGGATTTCCCGGTTAATATCTCCCTAACGATATCGTCGGTAACTTCATCCTCATTGTGTTCATTAAGAGTAATTAATTCTTTATTTATTTTAAAGTGAGCCAGCAATCTACTGGCAATTTTTAATTCTTCACAAATTATGAAGTCAACCTCTTTAAACACATTAAGTGCTCTTATCGTAATGTCATCGTAATTGCCAATCGGTGTTGAAACAAGAAACAATTTACTCTTCATAGCTAAACTTAAACTGTTATTTTACTTAATTTTGATAAGAGAAAGTTAAATTTATTTGCTGTTCATTTTATTGAAAATTATTACTATAAGATACAATTATATTTAAAATTATCTGGGAAGGAGTTAAAAAATGAGGTGTTGGTTACCATTATTGTGCATTATTTTATTTCCTGTATTAATGTATTCACAGGATTCCACACAAAGTTTTTTATCTCTCTCAAATACAGGCGTTAACGAATTCCTCAAAACTCATCCCGAATATGACGGCAGGGGAACAATCATTCTGATTTTCGACACCGGTGTTGACATGGGTGTTGATGGATTAACACATACTTCTACCGGTGAAGTAAAGGTTATAGATGTACAGGATTTCACTGGTCAGGGCGATGTTCAGCTTTATGATGCCGAAATCGAAGAAAAAGATGAAATATCATTTTTTATTAATGAAGAAATGAACTACAAAGTTATGTGTGCAAATAAGCTGACATATTATTCCGTTGACAATACATATTATATCGGGGTATTTAAAGAAAGATCATTAATTAATTCTGGTTCAAAATCTGCCGATTTAAATCACAACGGTACGACGGATGATAACTATATGATGGTTACTTTTAAAACCATGGCAGAAGAAGATCAGTTTTGGGTTGCATATGTAGATACAGATGGAGACGGAGATATTTCTGATGAATTTCCCTTACACAATTATAGAGATTACAATTAATCGTTT
>JASFSF010000103.1:0-7470 GCA_050114555.1 Ignavibacteria bacterium | reverse complement strand
TAAACCTGAATAGTAATCGTTATATTCAAGATATCATGTTATGTAAGATTCACTTATGAATAGTCAGTGTAAGTTATTATTGATATTGCTGATTTTATTCTTACCAAAATTATCTGCTCAGGTATTCGAAGAACGTACTGATCTGGGTGTGGTGGAGTATGGTCCAATTGATGAAGCCTCCGGACTTGCGGCGAGCAGAAAAAATGAAAATGTGCTCTGGCTTCACAATGATTCAGGCGATTTAAATAGATTATTTGCTATGAACACTTCCGGTGAACATCTTGGAATATATACAATTGTGGGTGCAACCAACAGAGATTGGGAAGATATAGCAGTAGGACCAGGACCGGCTTCAGGTGAGCACTATATTTACATTGCAGAGATCGGTGACAACAATGCTGTTTATGATACGAAGTATATCTATCGTGTTCTCGAACCGGTTGTCGATGATGAACAATCACCTGTCAAAGTTAATATAACTGATGTAGATATTATTTCTTTCGAGTATCCCGATGGAAACAGGGATGCTGAAACTATGATGGTTGATCCGCTTAACAATGATATATATATAGTATCGAAAAGAGAAGATGAGGTGAGAGTTTACCAATTGGCATATCCCCAATCAACCAGTTCGACGATTACTGCGACACATGTAGAAACATTAGAACTTAAAGCTGGATTGTCAACTCCAGGGAGCTGGACAGTTGCCGGAGATATTTCTTTTTCGGGGCTTGAGATATTAATTAAAACACGCGCACACATATTTTACTGGCAAAGAAATGAAATGGACGATTTGTGGGATGCGTTTAGTGTTAGCCCAGATACTTTACCATATACTGAAGAACCTCAGGGAGAAGCGGTTGCATGGGCACCGGATTCACGTGGGTATTACACTGTTTCAGAGGAAGTTGGAGGAACTCCAGCTCATCTTTATTTTTATGAAAGGGTAGATGATCCTTTCCCGGTTGAACTTACTTCGTTTACTGCAACATTATATGATGATGAAGTGATTGTCAAATGGCAAACTGAAACTGAAGTGAACAATTTTGGATTCGATATTGAAGAAAGTATCAACAAGGTCGCCTGGCAAAAAATTGGATTTATTCCCGGTGCTGGTAATAGCAATTCTCCAAAATCTTATACTTTTACAGTTGACAGAAATCAACGAGGCGAATCAATCTATTACAGACTGAAACAAATTGATAATGACGGTAGTTACAATTACAGTGATGTTACAGAGCTGAATCTAACCACAATGAAACAAGATTTTGTTTTACTTCAAAATTATCCGAATCCATTTAATCCAATTACAACGATAAATTATTTTGTAACGGAAAGAGGTTTCGTTCAATTAAAGTTATATGATATTATTGGGAATGAAATTTTAGTTTTAGTGAATGAAGAGAAATTGAAAGGTAAATATTCAGTTAATTTTGACGGAAGTTCTTTTTCTAGTGGTGTTTATATTTATTCAGTAAAAGTAAATGAATTTTTTGAAAACAAGAAAATGATTTTATTGAGATAAAATGTAAGTATAATAAGCCAATCAAGCCAACCACAGAGGCAAATGGGAATTAAATTTTATTTTTTTTCTATTTGGCATTATTTTCTAATAGTATATGTATGCTGATAAAGTTGCCACTATTACGTAAAAGCTTTTGGAGATTATATTGTAAAGATTTATCGTTCTTCAAAAAAAATATTACAAATAATGATGCAGCTGATCTTCAAGTATCATGGTGAGAAATACATCAATAATAATTTAGAATATTATATGAATAAAAATTATTCTGAGATTTATCGGCTAACTGAACAGGATGTCCCCGAAATTGTTGATGTATTATGCAATTCTTTTGCAGACTATCCAGTTATGCTTTATGTTCTTAATTCTGAGATCAATTATAATCATAGATTAAAAGTCTTAATAAACTTTTTTGTTATGGCCAGAATATTTCGTGAAGAAGCTGTAATTGGTATTGGAGATGGAGCAAATTTAACCGGCGTTGCTCTTACATCAAATCCAGATAATTCCCTGGTTATTACTGAATTGAATGAACTGAGAGAAAAAGTATGGGCAGAATTAGGTCCGGAGTCCAGATCAAGATATCAAAATTTTGGTGACACCTGTGCACAATTTAAAGTTACAGAACCGCACATACACTTAAATATGATCGGAGTAAGAACCGAAGCGCAGGGAAATGGACTTGCAGGAAAACTAATGGAAGCGGTTCATTTGCTTTCAAAGTCCGATCCCAATTCTAAAGGTGTTACTCTTACAACAGAAGATCCTGAAAAAGTCTCTTTCTATAAATATATGGGATACAAGATCATTGGAGAAGCAATGGTGACTCCCAAATTAAAAACCTGGGGATTTTTTAGACCGGATTAAATAATAAACCATGAGAATAGTGCTGAACAATGAATTTCAACTTTCATATACCGACAGAAATAATTTTCGGATGCGGAATAATAAATGATCTGCATACTCGCATATCCCGAAAGATTAAAAACATTTTAATTGTTACGGACAAAAATGTATACGGGAAAAGTGGCGCCGAAGAAAAAATTGTAGACCAGTTAAAAAACAAAAACTTGGTGGTTTTTGACTCTGTCGAAGAAAACCCTTCACTGGAAACAATTGAAAGAGGTGCTCAACTAGCTAAAGAAAATAATGTCCAGCTTGTGCTCGGTATAGGTGGGGGGTCTCCGATGGATGCAGCAAAAGGAATTGCAGCTTCATTCTCAAATGAAGGTAACCTGATTGATTATATCAACGGGAAAGAGTTATCTCAAATTCCACTTCCAGTGGTTTGTATACCGACAACATCAGGTACGGGAAGTGAAGTTACACGTTTTGCTGTATTTACTGATTCGGAAAGTGAAACAAAAGTTTGTTTATCAAGCAGGAAAATATTTCCGGCTTATTCCCTTATCGATCCCGAACTGACATATTCAATGCCGATAAATACTATTATTAATACAGGTATAGATGCGTTAACGCATTCAATTGAGGCATACCTGTCTTTGAGTAGTTTTCCGTTAAATGATCTGTTCGCCCTGGAATCAATAAAAATTATTATGAAAAATCTTGTCAGTGCATCACAACTGGATAAAGATGCAAAGAATAAGATGGCTTATGCATCGATGCTTGCAGGTGTTGTTATAACTCACGCCAGTACTATTCTTCTTCACATTATGGCTTATCCTTTAACGGTTTTTCATAAAATACCTCATGGCAGAGCGAACGGTATTTTACTTCCTGCATTTCTGAATTACATGAAAAAAAATTCATCTGTACCTGAAAAGTTAAAGATCATCGATGCTCAATTTGATCAGCACGGTGGGATTGAAAATTATTTAAACAAATTAAATGTATCTACAAAATTAACATCATATGGAATTAAGCCAGAAGAATTTGAAAGATTTGCAAATGATACCATTGTGAAGGATGATATAAACATCACTCCCGCCAAAGTAACGAAAGATGATATAATTGAGATTTACAATAGCACAATTTAAGATGATACAATAGTTGTGTTAGATCTTTTCCGGTAAATTTTCCTTTTAATATTTTAAATAATGTTCACTTTATAAAAACACATTAACCAAATTTCCTTAATTTTGTCCAACGATCGGTATGAGCTATTCAAATTTAAAAATAGGGTGATTTAATATGGAAGCACCGGAAAATCAAAAAGAAATAATTGAGTTATTTAAACAGGGACCCGGTATTCTTGAAAAAACTTTAGAAGGTTTGAGCGACACTGAACTGGATTATACACCATCGAACGGCGGATGGACTATACGGGAGATCGTTCATCATCTGGCTGATGGAGATGATCTGTGGAAAATATATATCAAGATGGCATTGGGTAATGAACAGGCTGAATTCACACTCAAGTGGTACCTGGCATTCCCGCAGATAGAGTGGGCAAGGAAATGGAATTATGAAAAACGTTCAATAGATGAATCGTTAGTTCTGCTCAAAGCAATCAGAAATCATATAATACAACTGCTGGAATATGCACCTGATGCCTGGACCATGTCTGCCCAATTTCAGGAACCCAATGGAAAAATTGAAGTAGTCCCGGTTGGCTTTGTGATAAAGATGCAAGCAGATCATGTTGTACATCATGTTAAACGTATCTCTGAGATTCGCCAGGAGATTTCAGGTAACTGATAGACAAATCTACGATTGATCTGAATATATAATAAGTTTGTAACTAGTTGTTTGAAGCACCGCTATAGATTCAGTTAAATAAATAGAAAATAAAAAGATATTACGAATCATTATTTTTAACATTCTCCAATAACAAAATTTGCATTATGAATAAAACAAAAATCGTAATTATCACGAGGGGAAAGCAGAGGTATCGGAAAAGAAGTTGCTTATGGTTTTGCAAAAGGAGGGTATAAAACAATACTGTCTGCAATGGCAGTGTAAAAAATGAAATTCATCAAATTACCTGGGAGAAAACCGAAATGAAAACAGAAATTTATTCAATCCATGTTACAGATTTTGAAGGAGTTCAAAAAATTATACGGGAAGTTATTAACAATTATAGCAGAATAGATGGGTAACATAACTTTTCTTGAGCAAATAGATTTTGAGTAAAAAGTCTAATTATATTCTGGTGTAAATGAAAATAGCCCTGATTTGGACTTAACAGGTTTGAATAAATATATTGCGATAAAAATCCGGTGATAAAAATCATTACACAGTTAATTGTGATTTTCGTAAGGTTAATTCAAAACTAATATTATTAGGAGAGATAGATGAAGAAATTTCCCGGGCTGATGTTCGCATTATTAATGCTTACCGTTACCAATATTTTTGCGCAGGAACCAACTTTGTATCCCGATGGCAGGGGTTCGAAGGTATTATTTCCTCTTGGAGAAATCTCTTTTGCTGATGAAGTAATTTCATTCAACTACGGCAATCCTCACTCCGACAAAGCATACAGAACCGAAGAAGGCATACTTAACATACCTGATTATGATGAACAAATCGCAAATACAACTACAACACTTGGTTGCGGCGGAGAAATAATATTGAAGTTTACCGATAATGTTATCATCGATGTTGATGGACCTGATTTATTCGTTTTTGAGACAGGTCCGGCTATAGAAGCCACAAAAGTTTTCATTTCTAAAAATGGAAATGACTGGCTTGATGTTGGAATCCTTAACGAAGGTAAGTCTGATGTAGATATTTCAGACAAAGTTGATAAAACTGATGTATTCAGATATGTGAAATTAGTTGATCTGAGAGAAGATTGCGGCGGGAATTTTCCGGGTGCCGATATAGACGCCGTTGGTGCAATAGGAAGTGTGATAAGTTTCAGCTTAAACAGTTCTGTTCTATTCGATACGGGAAAATTCGAATTAAAGAGTACCGGCGAGTTGGATGAGCTTGTAGAAAAACTAATAAACATCGATGCGGAAATTAATATCGAGGGGCATACCGATAATGTTGGGACACCTGAAAGTAACCAGGTTTTGTCTGAGCAGCGCGCCTCCTCTGTAAAATCATTTTTAGTATCGAAAGGAATCAGTAAAGATAAAATATCGATTTTTGGGTTTGGCGAAGAAAAACCGATTGCATCAAATAAAACAGAGGAAGGCAAACAGTTGAACCGGCGTGTTGAAGTAACGGTTAAATCAGGTAACGCAATTAACTATAATGAAAAAATGGCAGGTGTGTGGGAAACTAACAACGGCACATTACATCTTTACCAGGTTGGTGAAAAAGTTATAGGCTGGTACACCATCGATAACGGTGAAATGTACGGCACGATTAAAAATTCTTTTACATTCGAAGGCAGATGGGTTGAAGGATCTTCATCGAGTGCTTGCGGCTCAATGTTTAAAGGAAGTGAGTACTGGGGAACTATTGTTATTTCATTCGATGAAAAATATTCTACCTTTGATGCTAAATGGAACTACTGTGATAATGAACCAACACAGGGAAACTGGACTGGCATGAAAAAATAAAACGGGTGCATTTGGTTGATGAATAATCCAACTAGTTCGGTGGATTTCGCGATTAAAATGCAGGCGGATTATGTTGTACATCATGTTAAACGAATCTCGGAGTTTCGCCAGGAGATTTTCAATACCTGGCTAGCAAACTTCCAATCGTTTGGAATTTTTTAAAAGTGTACAACTGGTTATTGGAAATACCGCCATACATCCACATAATAAACAACAAAAAGTTATTACGAATCAGTATTTTTAACTTACTCGAATAATAAAATTTGCATTATGAATAAAACAAAAGTCGCCATTATTACCGGGGCAAGCAGAGGAATCGGGAAAGAAGTTGCAGTTGGATTTGCAAAGGAAGGATACAAAACAATACTGTTTGCACGCAGCAGTAATAATCTTGAGAAAGTAGAAAAAGAAATTCATAAAATCGCCGGGGGAAAGACTGAACTGGAAGCAGAAATTCATACAATAGATGTTACAGATTTCGAGGGAGTTCAAAAGATTATAAAGGAAGTTATTGATAAGTATAACAGAATAGATGTTCTCGTTAATAATGCCGGAATCTGGAAAGACGGCTCTGTCGATTTATCAATAGAGGAATATAAAAATGTGCTGGACGTAAACCTTGTCGCAGCGTATACAATTCTGCAAATTGTTATTTCTCAGATGAAGAAGCAAAGAAACGGGTATATATTCAACATCGCATCCCGTGCGGGCAGATATGGTTTCCCTGAGTCGGGGACCTATGTATCCTCTAAATTTGCACTGGTCGGTATGAGCGAATCACTTTACCGCGAACTTGCAGAATTCAATATTAAAGTAACCGCTTTATGTCCCTCTTACGTAAATACCGATATGGCACAGGAAGTGGGACCAACCATAACTCCGGAAGAAATGATACAGCCATCCGACATAATGAAAACAATTAACTGGCTTTTGAGTCTGTCATCATCAGTTTATGTAAAAGATATTGTAATTGAGTGCCAGAAAAAAATTAAATGATTTTATAAACACCGAATAAATTTCTATTCGCCCGGTGTTTATCAAACCTTGATTTCAGTTCATACTATTTTAGCAGAATCATTTTCTTTATGTCTGAAAACGAACCGGCAGTTAATCGATATACGTAGGTTCCACTTGGTAAATTCCGAGCATTAAAATTAATTGTATGTATTCCTGCACTCATTTTCCCATTTACCAGAGTGACTACTTCCTGACCGAGCATATCATATATTATTAATGATACTTCCGTTTCAGCCGGTAGTTCAAACTGTACAAATGTAACGGGATTGAAAGGATTCGGATAATTTTGAGAAAGAGCATACTCTTCCGTTACCAGTTCAACTTCAACAATATCTGAATACTCAAATGATCCATCGTTATCTAGCTGTTTTAACCGGTAAGAAAATTTATTGCCACCGGAAAGATTTGCATCAGTAAATGAATAAGATTTGGGCGAATTGCTGTTTCCATTCCCTTTAA
>JASFSF010000102.1:0-7478 GCA_050114555.1 Ignavibacteria bacterium | reverse complement strand
AATATTATTTATATATATGGAATGGATTCTGCATACTTAAAGTTTGCAGCATTCAAAGATATTGGGGATGATAAAGATAATTTTTCAACTCCGTATATATCGATTTTTATTTCATCAGTAGTGTTTAGTATTGTAATTATTTCATTTAAAGATTCAATTGCAGGATCACTTGGTATCCCTGAAGATTACGGTTTTCTGATTTATCTGGCTGCAGCAATAATTTTTCTTGATGCCAATGGTGTAATTCCATTTCTAAATTTAAGACTTGACAGAAAAGCAACGAAGTTTACAATCATAAAAATTTCGAACATCGGTGTTCATATAGTTACCAGTTTGTTCCTGATTTTGGTTTTGGAGTGGGGAATTGAGGCAATATTAATTAGTAATATTGCCGGCTCCTTAGTTGCACTTCTTTTACTTATACCAATAATAGTTAAAAATTTCAAATTTGATTTTCATACAGTCTTATTTAAAAGACTAGTAAAATTCGGTCTTCCGTATTTACCTGCCGGTATGGCGGTTATGGTGGTTCAGGTTATTGATGTGCCTATACTTCAGAAGTTAACGAGCTTGAAAACAGTCGGTATCTATAAAGCTAATTACAAGCTTGGTATTTTCATGATGCTATTTGTTAATATGTTTCAATATGCATGGCAGCCGTTTTTTTTACAAAATGCCAAAGAAGAAAATGCTAAGCAAATGTTTTCAAAAATTCTTACTTATTTTACACTGGTGAGCTCTATACTTGTAATTGGATTATCATTATTCATTGCTGATATTGCGAAAATTCAAATTGCTGATTATTCTTTAATTGGATCTGCATATTGGAGTGGATTAAATATTGTTCCAATTATCTTATTTGCATATTTGATTAATGGAATCTATGTGATTTTTTCTGCTGGCATTTATATAGAAGAAAAAAGTCTCTATGTGCCTTTCATTGCTGGTGCCGGTGCTGTTATAAATATTGTTGCAAACTTTTCTCTAATTCCCGTGTTAGGAATTTATGGTGCTGCGTTAGCAACTTTTATTTCATATTTAATTATGGCAATAGGATACTATGCTGTAACGCAGAAATTTTATCACATTAATTATGAGTGGGATAAAATTCTAAAGATTTTTACAGCCGTATTAATAATCCTGGCAATTTATTTTCTCTTACCTTTAGATAGTTTCCTGGTATTGCTATTTGTAAAACTTCTTTTACTTACATCTTTTATTTTTTATCTGTACTTTTTTGCAATTGACAGGAAGGAAATTAAATTATTAAAAGAAAAACTTAAGGAGTCCGGATCAAATAAAAATGCCTGACGAAATTAAAATCAGATTTACTCGTTTATCTCAGGGCTTTGATAACATTGATATTCCTGCTTATGCTACGGAGGACAGTTCAGGTATGGATATTCGTGCTGCCATCAAAATCCCGGTAACAATAACTCATTTAGGTATAGAAATAATACCAACCAATATTTCTGTTGAAATACCCCGTGGTTTTGAAATACAGGTGCGACCACGGAGTGGATTAGCAGCAAAAAATGGGATTGGAATTATTAATTCTCCGGGAACTATCGATGCGGATTACAGGGGTGAAATAAAGATTATTCTTATAAACTACGGTAAAGAAGATTTCACTGTAAATCCGGGAGATAGAATTGCTCAATTAGTAGTATCAAAAGTTTATAAAGTTAGCTTGGACGAAGCAGAAAATTTAAATACTAGTAAGAGAGGTAAGAGGGGATTTGGTCATACAGGTAAATCTTAAGATACGCATATTTTTTGATTAACATAAGTCTTTTTAAAATATACCGGTTGAGATAAATTTTTCTTCTTTGATTTTATTAAACTTGCGATGAGAATCTACTGATTGTTCTGAGAGATATATAATATATTAATCGAGAGTTCTAAAATATTTATGTCCGAATTTATTCATCTTCATAATCACTCCCATTTCAGTTTACAGGATGGTGCCTGCACGATTGACGGCCTAATTAATGCGGCAAAAAAGTTTAATATGAAATCGGTTGCATTAACCGATCATGGTGTGATGTATGGTATTGCAGAATTCCATAAAAAAGCAACTGAAGCAGGTATAAAACCAATAATTGGTATGGAAGCCTACATTGTTAAGGAAGGAAGCAGGTTCGACCGCGGAAGTACCGATTCATTTAAAGGAAGAAAAAAGAGTAAACATTATAACCACCTGATTTTACTTGCAAAGAATAAAGAGGGATACAATAATCTTTCAAAATTATCCACACTTGGTCATACAGAAGGATTTTATTATAAACCAAGGATAGATCTTGAGTTATTGAAAAAATATCGAGACGGATTGATTTGTACTTCAGCATGCGCCGGGGGAATTGTTTCCTCATATCTTGTTAATAATGATGTTGACAAGGCCAGATCTGTTGCAAAAACATATAAAGATATTTTTGAAGATGATTTCTATCTGGAAATTCAGGACCATAGTGAAGAGATTGATAAGCCGATCCTTGAATGGATGCCAAAGTTGTCCAATGAACTGGGAATTAAACTGGTTGCAACCAATGACTGCCACTATATTGAAAAGGAACACTCAATCCCTCATAATATCCTGTTGCTTCTTTCAGATAAAAATGGCGAGGATTACACCAAGTTGCGATATGGTACAGATCAGGTTTATTTCAAATCCTCGGCAGAGATGGTTGAGTTATTTAAAGACTACGATGGTGCGATTGAAAACACCCTTGAAATTGATTCTAAAATTGATTTGAATCTTGATCATCAGGATCATCATTTTCCCGTCTTTCCAATACCCGAAGATTCAAATGTTGAAACATTGGAAGAATATTTTGAACAATTGGCCAGGAAAGGATTAAACGATCTTGAACTGGATTTTACGAAGGAAGTTGAGGATAGATTTAATTTCGAGATCAACACGATTAAAGAAATGGGATATGCCGGATATTTTTTAATTGTACAGGATTTTATTAATGCTGCTAAAAAGAAAAACATCCCCGTGGGTCCGGGCAGAGGCAGTGTTGCAGGCAGTCTTGTAGCTTATGCGCTAGGTATAACAAATATCAATCCCCTAAAATATGATCTGTTGTTTGAAAGATTTCTGAATCCTGCCAGGAAATCTATGCCGGATATAGATATTGATTTTGCTGATGATCAAAGGGGTGATGTAATTGATTATGTAAAGCATAAATATGGTGAAGAAAGTGTAAGTCAGATTATAACCTTTAATAGGCTTTCCTCAAAAGCTGTAATTAGAGATGTTGCACGAGTGCTTAAGATTCCAATCCCTACAGTTAATAACATTACAAAGCATATTCCCTCAAAATTTGGAAAGGTGTTCTCAATTGATCAAGCACTTGATGAAGTGCCGGAGTTAAATTGGGTTAAGAATTCCAAAGAACCGGAAATTATTAATTTACTTAAGTATGCACGGGTATTGGAAGGAATGAATCGGAACGCTTCAAAACATGCAGCCGGTGTTGTTATTACTCCCGGTGATGTAAGTGATTTTGTCCCGCTTGCAACTGCCGTTACTCAGCAGGAGATCGTTACTCAATTCAATATGAAAGAAATTGAAGATGCCGGGCTCTTAAAAATGGATTTTTTGGGATTAAGAACTCTGACAATTATTCGCGATACCCTGGTATTAATAAAGAAACATCACGGTGTTGAGCTTGATATTGATAATATAGAACTGGATAATGAAAAAACTTACGACTTATTTTCTAGAGGCCAGACAACCGGGGTATTTCAGTTTGAATCCGGACCTATGAGAGAATATTTGAAAAAACTAAAACCAAGTTCTCTTAACGACCTAGCTGCAATGAATGCTCTATATCGTCCGGGTCCAATGGAGTTTATAGATGAATTTATCGACAGGAAATTTGGCAGAAGAAAAGTTGAATTCATGCACCCACTTCTTGGGGAGATTCTAAAAGAAACCTATGGGATTATTGTTTACCAAGAACAGGTTATTCAAATTGCGAATAAGATTGCCGGAATGAGCCTTGCCGAAGCTGATATTTTGCGTAGAGCCATGGGTAAGAAAGACCTTCGTGCAATGAAGCAGCAAAGAGAAAAATTTGTAATCGGGGCGGTAAGATTAGGAATTGAAAATAGAATTGCCGGTAAAATATTTGAAGCAATCGATAAGTTTGCTAATTACGGATTTAATAAGAGCCATGCAGTTGCCTACAGCTTTATTGCATACCAAACAGCTTATCTTAAAGCTCATTTCACTTCGGAGTTCTTGGCAGCCAACCTGACAAATGAGTTTGGTAATACCGACAAAGTAACCAAGTTTTTGGAAGAGTGCAGAAAGTTGAAAATAAAGGTTGTTCCTCCTGACGTTAATGCACCAAACATAGACTTCGACGTTGCAGACGGTAAGATTAGATTTGGAATGTCCGCTATAAAAAACGTTGGAAAAAATGCTGTTGAAGAGATTATTAAAGTACGTAGTGAATTAAACAGGAATTTTAAAAGCATTTTTGATTTTTGCATTAATGTTGATACACGGCTTGTTAACAAAAGGGCAATGGAAGGTCTGGTTCTTGCAGGCGCATTTGATTCAATCGATAATAACAGGTCATCAATTTATCTGGCAATTGAACAGGCTCTTGAATTTGGTCACAAAGCACAGAATTCGAAACTTAAAGAGGGATATAGTCTATTTGGCGGAGCCAACGAGGTTATAATGACCGAGCCGGAATTAAAGAGGGTGGAATCCTGGGGTGAAAAAGAGAGACTAAAACGAGAGAGGGTAGTTACGGGATCGTACATTACCGGTCACCCGCTTAAAAAATATGAAACAGAATACAATTCTTTTGCAGGATTTAATATTGGCGACACTGAAAATCTGAAAGATATGGAAAACGTTAAAGCCTGCGGAGTGATAACCTCAAAACGCACCAAAATTGATCGCTCCGGAAAAACTATGGCCTTTTTTACAATTGATGATTTCACCGGCTCATGCGAATGCTTGATGTTTTCCAAGATCTATGAAGAATTTGGTCAATATTTAAAAGTAGAAGAACCTGTATTTATTCTCGGCAATCTTGAAAGCAGCGGCGATGCTGTTAAAATTCACGTGAATAAAGTTTTACCAATGGAGAAGGCAAGAGAAGAAATGTCTGAAAGTATAAAAATAAAAATTGAAAAAGATAAAACTGAAATTGAAAAACTTGCTCGTCTTAAAAATATTTTAAAAGACAATGAGGGTAAATGTCCGGTATTTATTCAATTATGTAATAACGGTTCTAAAGGGAAATTATATTCACTGGATAATTGGAGAATAAAACTATCTGAAAAATTCATCGGGGAAATTAAAGATTTACTCGGTTGTGATTCCATAATTTTAAATAGTAAATGATAAAAATAACCGGGTAATATTCTTAAATATTCATCAGTGTTTGTATCATCTTTTGCTATTTTGTATTATTAACGCCTACATAATTTATTTACTTGTGATATAAGATTCTATGAGTTCAGGAGATAATAATAAGTTTTGGGCTTTAATTCTTGGTGCATCTTCCGGATTTGGCGGTGCCACGGCAATAAAGCTTGCCGAAGATGGTTACAACATAATCGGCGTTCACTTGGATCGACAGGCAACGATGCCCAAAGTTGAGGAAACGATAAAAGCAATAGAGTCGAAAGGTGCAGAGACACTATTTTTCAATATTAATGCAGCCGATGAATTCAAAAGAGGTGAGGTTGTTGAAAAATTAACAGAAAAATTCAACGGATTGCCGAAGATAAAAATTGTGCTTCATTCTTTGGCTTTTGGTACTTTGAAACCTTACATTTCCAAATCCAAAGAACATTTAACCAAAGCTCAAATGCAAATGACCCTTGATGTTATGGCACATTCACTGGTTTACTGGGTTCAGGAAATTTACAAGAATAATTTGCTTGCAGAAAAATGCCGAATCTTTGCTATGACAAGCTCAGGTGGTCATAGTGCCATTCCATTTTACGGGGCAGTTTCTGCGGCAAAAGCTGCACTTGAATCACATGTGAGACAATTGGCTGTTGAATTAGGAGAAATGAAAGCCGGAGTGAATGCAATAATGGCTGGTGTGACCGATACACCCGCATTGCGAAAAATTCCCGGCAATAAGGAAATGATCGAAATTGCTAAGGCAAAAAATCCACATAACCGACTCACTACTCCTGAAGATGTTGCTAAAGTCATTTCTATCCTTAGCAAAGAGGGTGGGGAATGGATAAGTGGTGGTGTGATAAATGCCGACGGTGGAGAAGATATTGTAAGTTATATGGGGAATTAATTTTTTATTTTCCAGTACGAAATTTTAGAAGGAATATTTAAATGGCACTTGTTACAATTACAGATAATAATTTTGAAGAAGAAGTAATAAACTCAAAAATACCTGTATTAATAGATTTTTGGGCAGCATGGTGCGGCCCTTGCAGGATGATAGCACCGATAGTTGAAGAAATGGCAACCGAGTATGACGGCAAGGTAAAGATCGGTAAACTGGATGTAGATGCTAATCAGCAAACTTCAATAAAATATGGTGTTAGAAGTATTCCTACCCTTCTGGTTTTCAACGGTGGGGAATTAAAAGAAACAATTATCGGGGCTGTCCCCAAAGCACAGATAGTCGAAAAACTTGGAACGGTTTTGTAATCCAACATAAATTTAAATGAAAATTAAACCCAAAAAGCATCTCTTGATTTTTCAACAAGCGGTTGCCTATTTTTGTATATTTCAAATTCACCAGGGCGAAATATGAAAGTTATTATTCTATGCCTGTTAACATCATTTTTAGGATTTTCACAGGATGATTTAAAATTTCAGTTTGATTATGCTCAATTTGGCTATAATGAAACTTCCAACTACGTTGAATTTTACTATTCAGTAGATCAAAACACTTTATCTGTTAAAGAAACAGATTCCTTAAATTTTTCCGAGGGAATCTTAAGCCTGACTATTAAAGATAGTTTGTCCGGCGAAGTAGTCGTTGATAATAATTGGCTTATTTCTGAACCGTTTCAAAACAGTCAGCAAGCGAATAAGAGTCTTATTGGTGCACTAGGATTTTTACTCAATGCAGGAATTTATACCTGTAAAATGACTGTTAAGGACGGAATCGATGACAATAGATATAAATCATATAATGAAATCTTAGAGGTTAATCCGTTTCATGGTCAGCAAGTTTCTATGGGGGATATTCAACTAGCTTCAAATATTATTCAATCAAGTAATAATACATCTTCAATTTTTTATAAGAATACATATGAAGTGATTCCAATTCCGAACTGTTTGGTTGGTGAAAATCAACCAGTATTATTCTATTACACAGAACTTTATAATATCTCACCTGAACCTGCAGACCAAAATGTGAGAATTGATGAGCAAGTGTTCAATAACAGAGGACAGGTTGTAAGCCAGAACAGCAGATATATCAGCCGTAAACTCAATTCCAGGGTCGAAGTTGGAAGAATAATGGCAT